>CALMYM010000237.1 GCA_937873675.1 uncultured Alphaproteobacteria bacterium
GCCGGGGTAGCGGCGGAAGGAGCCGCGGGAGCAGCCGGGGCGGGCGCAGCCGGGGCAGCGGCGGCAGGAGCCGCCGGAGCAGCCGCGGCCGGCGCTTCCGGGGGCTTCGGCGCCGCCTCCTGGGCGAGGCCGACCGTCGGCAATGCGGCGAGAGAGCCGAGGGTGAACAGCGCTGCGGCGCTCATCTTCGCGGTCATGCGCATGATCGCACACCTTTCGGGTTGCATCGGTCTCCTGAAACACGACCGATGTACGAATCGAAGTCGGCCGAAGAATGGCGCATTCGGCTGGTGCTTGCACGAAATTCCACGGGTTTCGCGGTCGTCCGAACGTCGCGGCCTCGGTCGCGGCCGCGACCTGCCGAGACGGACCGAAAGGCCACCCGTCCACCGCCCTCGTCAGGGGATCGCGACACGCCCGCCGGCGGTCCCTCGGACCCCGCCGAGCCGGCGCGGCGTCGCCTCGACCCAAGGATGCTTCGGCCCGACCGCCGCCAGCCGTTGGACGATCTTCGGCGCCCGCGTCACCGTGAACTCCGCCGGCAGCTCGCCCTGCTCGAACCCGACGACGACGAGATCGCCGAGGATCTCCGGCCGCAACAACTCGTTCGGCGCCAGCATGAAGGCCGGGTTCGACGGCTTGCCGAAGCGCTCCTGACCGCGGGCGAAGGTCTCGTAGATCAGCACCCCGTCTTCGGCGACGAGATCGGCGAGGCGCGGCAGCAGCGGCCGGAAGAGATAGTTGGTGACGATCACCCCGGCGAACCGGCGCACGCCCCAGGGGAAATCGAGCCCTCCCTCGGCCTCGAGATCGTGGGTGACGATCTCCACGTCGCCGCGCCCGGCGAGATCGGCGAGGCCGGTGACGTCACGGTCGAGACCCACCACCGGATGGCCGAGCGCCATGGCCCGGCGCAGGTGCCGCCCGGCGCCGCAGGCGAGGTCGAGCACCGTGCCGCCGGCCGCCACGCCGCCGAGGAAGCGCTCGACCCAGTCGGAGACCCGGCCGTGGCCGTGGGGATTGATCGCGGGGGCGGCGGATTCGCTCATCGAGACGTCCTCGTGACTGGTTTTTTGCGGCGATCTTCGCCATATGTTCGGAAGATCACCGGCGGGCCTCGCCCGGCCGCGTGTTCGTGTGCGCCCGAAATCTCTGCGCCCGAACATCCGCGAAGCGACGGTGATCCCTCGAGGAGCGACCATGACCACCGCCATCCCCTTTCGCAAGATGAACGGGCTCGGCAACGACTTCCTGGTGTTCGACGCGCGCGCCGGCAGCCCGCGTCGCCCCCGGGCCAAGACGGCGCGGCCGGCGGACCGCAGGCCCGGCATCGCTTTCGACCAGATGACCACCGCCGCCGCCCGCGCCGCCGGCGCCGACGCCTTCATGCGCATCGACAATGCCGACGGCGGCGAGGTCTCGGCCTGCGGCAACGCCATTCGTTGCATCGGCTCGGTGCTGATGAAGGAGAAGGGCAAGAGCGACGTCACCATCGAGACCCGCGCCGGCCTGCTCTACGCATCGGACGCCGGAGCGCCGGAGATGGTCACCGTCGACATGGGCGAGCCGCGGCTGAAGTGGGACGAGATCCCGCTCGCCGAACCCTTCGCCGACACCCGCGCCATCGAATTGCAGATCGGCCCGATCGACGAACCGATCCTGCATTCCCCCTCCTGCGTCTCGATGGGCAATCCGCACGCCATCTTCTGGGTCGACGATGTCGAGGCCTACGACCTCGAGACCATCGGGCCGATGCTCGAGAACCACCCGATGTTCCCCGAGCGCGCCAACATCTCGCTCGCCCACGTGACCGGCCGCGAGAGCCTGATCCTCAAGGTGTGGGAACGCGGCGCCGGCATCACCCGCGCCTGCGGCACCGGCGCCTGCGCCGCCGCGGTGGCCGCCGCCCGCACCCGCCGTACCGGACGTCGCGTGAACGTGACCCTGCCCGGCGGCGATCTTCTCATCCATTGGCGCGAGGCCGACGGCCACGTGATGATGACCGGTCCGGTCGAGACCGAGTTCGAGGGCCTCCTCGATCGCGACACCCTGACCTGGCGGCGCATCGAGGCGCCGACCCGCGGAGCGGCGGAGTGAGCGTCGAGCTCGTCACTCTCGGCTGCCGCTTGAACACGGCCGAGTCCGAGACCATGCGCGAGCAGGCCGCGGCCGCCGGGCTCGACGACGTCGTCATCGTCAACACCTGTGCCGTGACCGCGGAAGCCGTGCGTCAGGCCCGCCAGACCATCCGCCGCACCCGCCGCGAACGCCCCGGCGCCCGCATCGTCGTCACCGGCTGCGCCGCTCAAGTTCAGCCGGAGACATTCGCCGAGATGGCCGAGGTCGATCTCGTCCTCGGCAACGACGCCAAGCTCGAAGCGTCGAGCTGGACCGCGCTCGCCGATTTCGGCATCGCCGAGACCGAGAAGGTGCGGGTCAACGACATCTTCTCGGTGCGCGAGACCGCGTCCCACATGGTCGCCGGCTTCGAGGAGCGCACCCGCGCCTTCGTCCAGGTGCAGAACGGCTGCGACCACCGCTGCACCTTCTGCATCATCCCCTACGGCCGCGGCAATTCCCGCTCCGTGCCGGCCGGCGCCGTCGTCGAGCAGGTGAAGCGGCTGACCGAGCGCGGCTATCGCGAAGTGGTGCTGACCGGCGTCGACATCACCTCCTGGGGGGGCGACCTGCCGGGCGCGCCGAAGCTCGGATCGCTCGTCGCCGGCCTCTTGCGCCACGCGCCCGATCTCGAGCGGCTGCGCATCTCCTCGATCGATTCGGTCGAAGCCGACGCGGAACTCGTCGACCTCGTCGCCGCCGAACCGCGGTTGATGCCGCATCTCCATCTGTCGCTGCAGTCGGGTGACGACCTGATCCTCAAGCGCATGAAGCGCCGCCATTCGCGCGACGACGCCGTGCGCTTCTGCGCCGAGCTGAAGGCGCGCCGTCCCGACATCGTCTTCGGCGCCGACCTCATCGCCGGTTTCCCGACCGAGACCGACGAGATGTTCGACAACACGCTGCGCCTGATCTCCGATTGCGGTCTCACCTTCACCCATGTCTTCCCCTTCTCCGCCCGGCCGGGCCCCCCGGCGGCGCGCATGCCGCGGCTGGAGAAGACGGTGGTCAAGGAGCGCGCCGCCCGGCTGCGCGCCGCCGGCGAAGCCGCGACCGCCGCTCATCTCGAAACCCGCCTCGGCGCCGTCGAGCGGGTGCTGATCGAGAAGGACGACTTCGGCCACACCGAACAGTTCGTCCCCGTCCGGGTGGCGGGCGGCGGCGTTTCCAATCTGCCGCCCGGCGACATCGTCGCGGCTCGCGTCGTGGCGCGGGATGGCTTAAGTCTCCGGGCCGAGGCCCTTTCGGATCGGCAAGGCGAGGCGACGAGATGAGCGAAGGCGACAAGCGCGGACTGTTCGGACGGTGGTTCGGCGGCAAGCAGCCACCCGCCGCCGCCACCCCGCCGGCCGCGCCCGAACCGGCGCCGGAGGCTCTCCCCACCGATGTCACCGACGAGGCTCCGGCCACCGAAGTCGCCGATGCGGCTCCGGCCACCGAAGTCGCCGATACGGCTCCCGTCGTCGAGGTGAGCCCGATCGTTCCCGCCGAAGCCCCCGTCGTGACGGTCGAGAACGTTCCGGTGTCCGAACCCGTGGCGGCCCCGGAACCGGCTCCCGCTCCGCTCGAGATCACCCCGGCACGGCCGGTCGAGGACGCCGCGCCGAAGAAGACCACTTGGTGGCAGAAGCTCAAGACCGGCCTGTCGCGCACCTCGACGGCGCTCGGCTCCGGAATCTCGGCGATCTTCACCAAGCGCAAGCTCGACGACGACACGCTCGACGAGCTCGAGGACATCCTGATCCAGGCCGACCTCGGCCTCGCCACCGCGACCAGGATCACCGACGCCCTGCGCCGCGACCGCTACGACAAGGAGATCACCGACCACGAGGTGCGCTCCGTGCTCGCCGCCGAGGTCGAGAAGGTCCTGGCGCCGGTGGCCAAGCCCCTCGACATCGCCTCGTCGCACCGCCCGCACGTGGTACTGGTGGTCGGCGTCAACGGCTCGGGCAAGACCACCACCATCGGCAAGCTCGCCATGAAACTCGGCCGCGAGGGCAAGTCGGTGACGCTGTGCGCCGGCGACACCTTCCGCGCCGCCGCGATCGAACAGCTGAAGATCTGGGGCGGCCGCACCGGCGCCTCGGTGATCGCCCGCGAACCCGGCGCCGACGCCGCCTCGCTCGCCTTCGACGCTCTCGCCGCGGCCAAGTCGGCCGGTTCCGACGTGCTCGTCATCGACACCGCCGGCCGCCTGCAGAACCGCGCCGAGCTGATGGCGGAGCTCGAGAAGGTGGTGCGTGTGATCAAGAAGCAGGATCCGTCGGCGCCGCACGACGTCATCCTCACCCTCGACGCCACCACCGGCCAGAACGCCGTCAATCAGGTCGAGATCTTCGGCAAGGTCGCCGGCGTCACCGGTCTCGTGATGACCAAGCTCGACGGCACCGCCCGCGGCGGCATCCTCGTCGCCATCGCCGAACGTTTCGGCCTGCCGGTGCATTTCATCGGGGTGGGCGAAGGTGCCGACGACCTCGAACCCTTCGACGCCGCCGACTTCGCCGGCGCCATCGCCGGCCTGGAGCGACGGCCGGGCTGAGGCATGGCCCGATCGATCCGGTCGCACGACCCGATCGACGAGACCCTGGTCCGCGAACGATCCGGAGCGATGTCCGCGCCGGATCGGTTCGCAGGCCGCTCCGAGGTCGGAGACGGCCGGTCTCAGCTCTCCTTGAAGCCGTACTCCGGGATGCCCTGTTCGGCGCCGTAGTACTTGTAGGGCAGGAACTTGCCCGACATGGAGATCCGCACCCGGTCGCCCTTCGGGTTGGGCTCGCGCTCGAACGACATGTCGAAGTCGATCGCCGACATGATGCCGTCGCCGAACTCTTCCTCGATCAGCGCCTTCCAGGCCGGTCCGTTGACCATCACCAGCTCGTAGAAGCGGTAGATCAACGGGTCGGTCGGCGGCATCGGCATGCCCGTGCCGCGCATCGGCACCTCGTTGAGCATCGCCTCCTCCGCCGCGGTCAGCCCGAAGAGAGCAGCGGCGCGGGCCGCGAGCGGCTTGACCAGCTTCATCTGGCCGAGCAGCGCGCCGACCACCAGCACCGGCGACATGCCGCCGATCTCGGTGCAGATGTGGGCCCAGCTCCAGCCCTTCTCGCGTTTGATGTCGAGGATCTTCTCGGTCAGGTCTTCGCGCTTCATCGCTCGTCTCCGGGGAAGGATCGCGCGGGGCGACGACCCCGGCACGGCCGTCGCGGATCACCAGACCCGGGTCGACGGCGATGCCGAGGGAGCAAGCGATGTGCCAGGGAGAAGCTGCCGAATCCTGTGTGCAAGGCGCGGTGGCCCGCCTTTCGGCGGTGCAGACTGCCGCATATGCGGGCAGAGAACCCCGGGCGAACGCGCCTCGGTCCGCCCGGCTCAGTCCAGCTGCCGCGCCTCGTCGGCGAGCATGATCGGAATGCCGTCACGGATCGGATAGGCGAGGCGGGCGGCGCGCGACACCAGTTCCTGCCGCTCGACGTCGTATTCGAGCGTCGTCCGCGTCAAGGGGCAGACCAGCAGCTCGAGCAGGCGTGGATCGAGCCGTCCTCGGCGACGGTCCTCCACCGGTGCGGTTTCGTCGGTCATCTCGACCCCCTCACTGCAGCGGCGCCGGCCCACCGCTGCCGGCCTCGAGCGAGCGCTCGGTGATCGCCACCAGAAGCGCCGCCCGGGTGGCGAGGTCCGGCGCCGCGAGCAGCGCCTGTTTCTCCCGCGGCCCGCACGGCGACATCATCGCCAGCCCGTCGACCAGCGTCTCGTTGGACGCCGCCTCGAAATGCGACCACTCGACCGTCATCTCGTTGGCGTCGAGATAGGCGCGGAGCGTCCCGAGCAGCGCGTCGCGGTCGACCGCCTCCTCACCGAGCCCGGTGCGGAAATCGTCGGCGAATTCCGAGCAGTCGTAGCGCACCTGCCGATAGGGCGTCGTGGTCGACAGTTCCTCGGTGACGGTGAAGCGGGCGATGCCGATCAGGGTGATGATCGTCCGCCCGTCGCCGGTCTCGGCGAACTGGGTGATCCGCCCGAGGCAGCCGATCTCCTCGAGCGGCGGCCGCCGATCGCGCTCGCCCGCCGGCACGTCGATGCGCGGCTGGATCAGCCCGATCAGCCGGTCGCCGGCGAGCGCCGCGTCGACCATGGCGAGATAGCGCGGCTCGAAGACGTTGAGCGGCAGCGCCCGGCGCGGCAACAGCAGCGCCCCGGTCAGCGGAAAGAGCGGGATCACCGCCGGCAGGTCGTCGGGACCCTCGTAGCTGCGATTGCCGGCGCGCGTCATCACCGCTCCTTACGCGAAGAGGACCGACGACAGGCGACGGCGACCGTAGAGCGTCGCCGCATCCTTCGGGCCCCAGGCCTCGAAGAAGGTGAGGAGCTGCTTGCGCGCCGCCTCGTCGTTCCACGGCCGGTCGCGACGGATGATCTCGATCAGGCTGTCGACCGCCGCCTGTTCGTGGCCGGTCGCCGCCAGGATCAGCGCCAGCTCGTAGCGCGCCTGATGGTCGTTCGGATCGTGGGCGATGCGCGCCTCGAGCGCCACCGGGTCGCCGAGCGCCGCGGTCTTCTCGGCGAGCGCGATGCGCGCCTGCACGGCGGCGACGCGCGGGTCCTTGGCCGCCGCCGCCGGCACCGTGGCGAGGAGCTTCTTCGCCGTGTCGAGGTCGCGGATGGCGACGTGCACGTCGGCGAGGCCGAGCAGCGCGTCGAGGTTCTCCGGCTCCATCTGGTGGGCCTGGGCGAAGAGCTCGATCGCCGACTGGACGTCGCCGGCATCGAGCGCCGCCTGCGCTTCGCTCACCAGCGTCTCGGCATCCGACGGGGCGGCCGGACCGCAGACCTTGTCGATGAAGGTCTGGATCTGGCTCTCCGGCACCGCGCCCATGAAGCCGTCGACCGGCTGGCCGCCCTTGAAGGCGATGACCGCCGGGATCGAGCGGATGCCCATCTGGCCCGCCACTTCCGGGTGATGGTCGATGTTCATCTTGACCAGCTTCACCCGCCCCTTGGCGGCGCGCACCACCTTCTCGATGGTCGGCGCGAGCTGCTTGCACGGCCCGCACCACTCGGCCCAGAAGTCGACCAGCACCGGCACCTTCTGCGAGGCGTCGACGACGTCGGTCATGAACTCGGCGGTGGTCGTCTCCTTGACCAGATCGTCGCCGCCGGCGGGCTTGGGGGCGGCCGGTTTCATCGAGGGGAAGGCGGAGCCGTAGGAGAAGGTCGGGCCGGTCATCGTGTCTTTCCGAGGTCGTTTCGGGATGCCGTGGGGTCGAGCGGACACTCGCCGCGGCACCGTGTGTCGGGATGTCGAATGAAAGATGGGGTCAAAGCGGGCGATCCGCAATCACCCCGTCACGGCGAACGCCGATCGGTCGCAGTCGCGCACCGGCTCAACCCGCCTCGTCCACCACGATCTTGCCGTTCGAAACGGTGACGATCAGCGGCGGATGGCCGGTTTCGGTGAGGAAGCGCACCAGATCCTCGCGCCGGATCGACGTCGTCGCCGTGTTCTCCAGCGGATGAAAGTTGAGGATCTCGTGCTCCATCATCGGCGCGTCGATCACCATGGTGACGACGCGCTCGACGTCGTTGACCACCCCGAACGGCGTCACCGCGCCGGGGATGACACCGAGCAGCGCCATCAACGCCTCCGCCTTGCCGAAGGTGACGCGGCCCGAAGCGCCGATCTTCTCCGAGATCGCCTTCAGGTCGATCGCCGCATCGGCCTCGGCCGTGACCAGGAACACCCGGCCCTTCTTGTCCTTGAGCAGCAGGTTCTTCGAATGCCCGCCGGGGATCGCGTGTTTGATCTCGCGGCTCTCGGCGACGGTGAAGACCGCCGGGTGGTCGTGGGTCTTCGTCTCGATGCCGAGTTCGACGAAGCGGGCGAGGAGATCGGCGCGGGTGAGCGGCATGGGAAGGGTCTCGTGCGGTCGGCGCGGGTTCGACGAAGCGCTCTTCTAGAATCTTTCCGCCGCGAAGGGTACCGCCCACCTCGCCCTCGGGTCCGCTCGCTCGCCCCGCCTCCGCTCTTCGGGTGCCGCGCGGCCGGTCCGGACCGCCCGGCGGCCCGGGTCCGCACACCGCCGACGATGCCGAAAAGGCAGGAGATGCGGCGGACAATGCGAGCCGGCGAAGCTCGAAACGACCCGTATCGCGAGAAACGTCTGTTTTCCGCCGTTTTGGGGGCGATCGACCGGTTCGCGACGATTTCCGGCGAAAACGGGCTTGCATCCGACTTCGAGCTGTTGCTATAGAGACGCCCGTCCGGCGGCGACGCCGGGCGGTACCCAAGGATGCGGGTGTAGCTCAGGGGTAGAGCACAACCTTGCCAAGGTTGGGGTCGTGGGTTCGAATCCCATCGCCCGCTCCAAATTTTCCGTTGCAGATCAAGGACTTGCAAAGCGGCCGCCTCCGGGCGGCCTTTTTGTTGTCGGCGCTGTGAGGCACCTGTGAGGCACGGGAAGGGATTTCGCCAGCTGTGAAGACCGCCGACTTGGCGGCAGCTACTTGGTGATATCCCGGATCGCCCGATCAACCATCCGTTCGAGCCGTAGTACCTGTCGGACGATATCCTTTGCCCCGAATTCACTCGCCGCTCGGCGAGCGTATTTTGAGAAATTGCGAGCTCCCGTCGGCCAAAACCGCTTTCGGAGGCGCTTCGTCGAAATATGTCTGGCTTTGCCCTTGGCGACTGCGTCCCTCCCTCTCGCCTCGGTCTTTCTGATTGCCCGTCTCGCCTTGCGCCATTGCCGCGCCAATGATGATGGGCGGATGGCTGCACCCTTGGCTGAAACGTTGAACCCTAGGTACTGGAACGTCTCATTGTGCCCCGGTGCGAAGTGGGCGCGGTCAGTCTTTTCGTCCTTGATTGCGAGCTTGTGCCCCAAGACCGCTGCTTTAAGCGCGGCGGTGATTTCGGTTTCCTTTTCGGGCGGGCAGACGACAAGAATGTCATCCGAATATCGTTGATACAGCCCACCAATCGCGTCGCAGGCATCGACCATCACACGGTCTACTTCCAGCATGTAGAGGTTGGAAAATGCGGCGCTGATTGGCGTTCCTTGCGGGACGCCAAACTTGTTCGGGTTTTCGATGATCGGAATTGATGCCGCTTTGATTTCCGCAATCGTTGCGATGGGCTCCTTCGTATCCGCTGCCAGTCTAGCCCTGAAATTGGCATTCGCCTCAAGAGCCTGACGTTCGATACGACGAAACTTGGTGACATGCCGGAAAACGGCAAACCAATCCTTGGGCAGTTCCGAAACGCCAAGCACTCGCTTCAACCGATTCTTCAGGATGGCATGGTCAAGGTTGTCGAAGAAGCCGGTGATGTCGAAACAGAGGATGGCGCATTCACCCTGCTTTTTTGCGAAACGTTGGGCATCGGCCGAAAAATGATAGTTGGCTCGTCCGAGTTTCCGATACGCAATGACATGCCGATCAAGGCCGCTTTCCTTGTAATGGGCGTCCAACAGTCTGCTCAGATCGGCGGCGTATTTCGCCAGAATGCACGCGTCGCGGTGGGACGCGAACATGATCGGGCGGTTCTTGTATTCTGTCCTGCCTGCCTTTGGTTTGTACCGCTTCACGCGCTTGACGTAGTGGATGAGCGGTGACCACGCATGGCTCGCAACGAAAGCCGGATCGCATGCCTTTTCGGCAAATGCTTCGCCGACCGGCGCGTCAAAATGCTTGTAGCCCCTCGGGCGAAACCATTCGTGCTTCATGCTGCCTCGAATTGCAGAGATTGGGAGGCTGGTTCCAACCCTGAACCTCGGCTTGCGCCGAACGCCTCCCAATCGCACGCCTCTGGACGCTGGTTCTGCCCGTCGCGATGACGCAGCATTCCCCAACGCGGGTTTAAAAAACGCAAGGCGATATATTGTAGCCGTAGGAGTGCGAGCGATGCTCACGATCCGTTGGTCCGATGCTGTCGAAGTGACGATGTTCATCGTCGTCTTCGCGGCGATCTTCCCTCTTGATCTTCGAAACGACCGTACCGTCCGGCCAATTCCGGCGGCGCAACCAAAGTGGGGATGCAAAGGCCCCAGCGCAAGGGCGCGTTCGCATTTTGTCCGCACTGTCCCCCGCATTTTTCGTCGGCCAAGGACGCAGACGGCGTCGAACTTTGCTACAAGTGGTTGATCGATTCATTGGGTTCCGACGCGGATTTTGCGTCGCAAAAACTGGATTCCCGAATGCCCACACTCGATTGGATTGGCAAGAAGGCAGTGGTGAATCACCACCGCGAGGTGCCGTATCGGCTGATCCATTGCGACAAGGACAAAAGCGTCGGCGATCCGGACGCAGGCAATCTTCTGGTGCAGGGCGACAATCTCGAAGCCCTGAAGGCGCTGTTGCCCTATTACGCCGGCAAGGTGAGGTGCATCTATATCGACCCGCCGTACAACACCGGCAATGAAGGCTGGGTCTATAACGACAACGTGAATTCACCGGAAATCAAGGCTTGGCTTGGGGCCACAGTCGGCAAGGAAGCCGAAGACCTGTCGCGCCATGACAAATGGCTGTGCATGATGTATCCGCGTTTGCGGTTGCTGAAGGAATTCTTGAGCGAAGATGGCTCAATCTTCGTATCGATGGACGATAGCGAATCCGGCTCGCTCCGTATGGTTTTAGACGAAGTTTTTGGGCGCGGTAATTTTCTTGCATCTATCATTTGGCAAAAAGTCTATTCTCCAAAAAACTCCGCTCAATTCTTCTCAGATGATCATGATTACATATACGTCTATGCCAAAGACGTGAGGCGATGCTCTATCGGACTTCTCGCTCGTAGTGCGGAACAAGATGCTCGGTATAGGAACTTAGATAACGACTCGCGCGGGCCGTGGAAAACCAGCGATCTTTCCGCACGAAATTTTTATAGTGCTGGCACTTATTCAATAAAAACGCCGAGCGGACGAGAAATATCGAAGCCACCGACGGGATCATATTGGAGATATTCTGAAGAGAAATTTTGGGCGATGGACCGCGATAACCGAATTTGGTGGGGAGAGGATGGAAATTCCATACCTCAAATCAAACGTTTCCTATCAGAGGTTAAGCAAGGCGTAGTTCCGCAGACGCTTTGGTTCTATAAAGATGTTGGCCACACTCAAGAGGCCAAGAAGGAACTGCTCGAAACGGTCGCCTTCGAAGATAGTGCATCGGTTTTCATCACGCCAAAGCCCACGCGCCTGATGAAGCGCATCATCGAAATCGGCACCGAACCCGGCGATATCGTCATGGACTCCTTTGCTGGATCGGGCACGACCGGCGTTGCCGTCGCCCGGCAAGGAGGGGGACGGCGCTACATTCTGATCGAAATGGAACCGTCCATTTGCCAGAACGTGACGGCCGAACGGCTATCGAGGGTCATTGCAGGATACGACAAGGGCAAAGCGAACGGAACGAAGGAGCATATCGAGGGAACGGGCGGCGGCTTCCGTTTCTGCCCTTTTGCCGACCCCCTTTTCGATGCTGACGGCAATGTCAGCCCCGCCGTCACCTATCCGGACCTTGCCGCCCATGTCTTCTTTTGTGAGACGGGATCGCCGATCCCGCGCCGCGCTGATGGCTCTACGCCGCTGATCGGGACGTTTCAGGGGCGGGCCGTCTATCTCCTACATTCGTCGGAAGCGTTCGGCGTCGCCAACCCGGCGGCAGGCAACGTGCTGACCGGGGCCGTGCTCGACGCCCCTCCGCTGCCCGAAGAAGGCTTCACCGGCCCGCGCGTCGTCTACGCGGAAGGATGCACGGTGCCGGACGACCGTCTTTCCCGCTTCGGCGTGACCTTCAAGCAAATCCCCTATCAGATCGAGGGGCTTTGACCATGGCCGAAAGCGCGTCCGAAATCCTTCTCTACCAAAGCGCTGATGGCGAAACGCGCATCGACGTGAGGCTTCTCGACGAAAGCGTGTGGC
>CALMYM010000238.1 GCA_937873675.1 uncultured Alphaproteobacteria bacterium
CCCGGGTGGGGGGCAGAAAGGGCTCGAAGGTCTCCGGCGGCGACCTGCGGAAGCGGCCCGAGATCGTCCAGGGCCACTACGCCCGCCTGTTCGAGAACGCGCCGGAACTCTCCTCGACCCTCGGCAATCTCGTCTTCACCGGCGACGAGGACGATCCCGAGACCATCGAGACGCTCTCCGGCATGGGCTTCCGTCAGCCCCGCGAAGTGACCGCCGCGATCCGCGCCTGGCACTTCGGCCGCTACGCCGCGACGCGCTCGACGGTGGCGCGCGAGCGCCTGACCGAACTGACGCCGGTGCTTCTCTCCGCCATCGCCGAGACCGACAACGCCGACGCCGCCTTCCTCGCCTTCGACCGGCTGGTGTCGAAGCTGCCGGCCGGCGTCCAACTGTTCTCGCTGCTCGTCTCCAACCCGCGCCTTCTCTCCCTGCTCACCGAGATCATGGGTGCGGCGCCGAAACTCTCCGAGACCATCTCGCGCCGCCCGCGGGTCCTCGACGCGGTGATGGAGCCGGCCTTCTTCGATCTCGTCCCCGACGAGGCCGATCTCGACCGCCGCCTCGCCGAGAGCCTCGCCGAAGCGCGCGACTACGAGGAGGCGCTCGATCTCGCCCGCATCTTCGGTCAGGAGCAGATCTTTCTCGTCGGCGTGCGCGTCCTCACCGGGACGCTGTCGGCGGCCCAGGCGGGATCCGCCTACGCCACCCTGGCGCAGGTGGTGGTGCGCCACCTGCTTCGCGTCGTCGAAGACGAACTCGCCAAGACCCACGGTCGGGTGAGGGGAGGGGTCTGCGCCGTGGTCGCCCTCGGCAAGCTCGGCGGGCGGGAGATGACCGCCTCCTCCGACCTCGACCTGATGCTGCTCTACGACTTCGATCCCGAGTGCGACGCCTCCGACGGGGCGAAGTCGTTGGCGCCGAGCCAGTACTACATCCGCCTCACCCAGCGCCTCGTCGCCGCGCTCTCGGCGCCGACGGCGCAAGGGCTCCTCTACGAGGTCGACTTCCGCCTGCGCCCCTCGGGCAACAAGGGGCCGATGGCGACCCGCCTCGCCGCCTTCCGCACCTACCACGCCGAGGAGGCCTGGACCTGGGAGCACATGGCGCTGACCCGCGCCCGCGTGGTCGCCGGCGATCCGGGCTTTGCCGCGATCGTCGAGCAGGCGATCCGCGATGTCCTCGTCGCGCCGCGCGATCCCGAGAAGCTGCGCGCCGACGTCGTCGAGATGCGCGAGCTGATCGAGCAGGAGAAGGGGACGAAGGATCCCTGGGACATCAAGCAGGTGGCCGGCGGCCTCGTCGACGTCGAGTTCGTCACCCAATACCTGATGCTGCGCCATGCGCCCGAAGCGCCCGCGGTGTTGGCGACCAACACCCTCGCCGGGATCGCCGCGCTCGCCGCCGCGGGCCTCCTCGACACCACGACCGCCGAGGTGCTGGCCCCCGCGATGCGCCTCTACCAGGGCCTGACCCAGGCGTTGCGCATGGCCTCCGACGGTGCCTTCGTGCCGAAACAGGCGCCGCGCGGCCTGATCGACCTTCTCACCCGCATCGGCGAACTGCCCGACTTCGCCCATCTCGAAGCCCATCTCGTCGAGACCGAGAATGCGGCGCATCTGGTCTACGAGACCGTCCTCGGCAAGCCCCGCAAGAAGAAGGGCGGCGCCCCGGCATGAACGATCGGTAATCTGGCGACAAAGTCGCGGCAATGTGGGGCGGACTAGACTCGCTCTCGAAGCTCGGGACCAGCCTCCGATACGGACGGCTCTCGCCGAGAAGGAGAGCGACATGAAGACCTTGACCAAGATCCTGATCGGCGCCGGTGTGGTGGCGATCGCCGCCGGCGGCGTCGCTTATGCGCGCGGTCCCATGGGCTGTGGTGGCCCCGGTGGCTGGGGCGGCCCGGGCATGGGCGGCGGTGCCATGATGCAACGCATGTTCGACCGCCACGACGCCGACAACGACGGCGTCGTCACCCTCGAGGAGATGCAGACCCGCGCCGCGGCTCGCTTCTCGGACTTCGACACCGACAAGAACGGCGTCGTCGACAAGGCCGACTTCGAAGCCAAGGCGGCCGGCTTCGCGCCGCCGTGGATGGGCCAGCGCTTCCTCGAGCGCCGTGATCTGAACGGCGACGGCAAGGTGACGCTCGACGAATTCGTCAATCCGGTGAAGAAGCGCTTCGCCCTCCTCGATCGCAACGACGACGGCAAGGTGACCCGCGAAGAACTCGCCCTCGCCGCGCCGAGGGGCGGGCGCGGTATGGGCGGTCCCGGCATGGGACGCGGCCCGATGATGGGCGGTCCCGGCATGGGCCCCGGTGGAATGATGGGTGACGGCTGGGGCGGCCCCGGTCGCCATCACGGCTACGGTCACGGCTGGCGCCAGGGCTACGGCCCCGGTCCCGGCTACGGCCCCGGCCCCGGCTATGGTCCGGGCTCCGGCTACGGCCCGGGTTGGGGCTATGGCCCCGGTCGCGGTGCGCCGACCCCCGACGCGCCGACCCCGCCGGCCCCGCCGCAGGCTCCGGCCCGCTGATACGCGCCCGAACCGGCTCGACCGGTTCGCCTCCCCCTCTCTCGCCGCGCCCCGCGAGGGAGGGGGCCTCTCGTCGCCGCGGACGCACGTGCTGCCGTCCGCGGCGGCGCGGCGTTTCGCAGCACCCCGCTCCCGCCTCCGAGATCCGGTTCCGCTCTTCGTCGATCGTGCTAGTCTCCCGCGGCCCGTGGAGGACGACGGGTTTCGAACATCCGTTGCGCTCGATCAGGGACGAGCAGGAGGAGACCGACGATGGCGAAGCACATCTCGACAATTCTGGCGACCGGCCTCCTCGGCTTGGCGCTCGGCACCGGTGGTACCGCGGCGCTCGCCGCTTCTCCGGCGCCCGCCGCCCCCGCGGCCGGTGACGCTTCCGCGTCGATGATGCAGGGCATGCCCTATCCGCCGACGATCGAGCAGGTCTTCGAGATGCTCGACGGCGATCACGACGGCATCGTCACCCTCGCCGAGGCGCTGAAGGGTATCGGCCAGCACTTCGACATGGTCGATCAGAACAAGGACGGCACCCTCGACACCGGCGAATTCGAGAGCTGGTTCGGCCGCGCCAATCCGGATGCGGCGCGCTTCTTCCTGTCGCTCTACGACATCGACGGCGACGGCAAGGTCACCAGGGCCGAGTTCGAGAACCCGGTGAAGAAGCGCTTCGCCCTCTTCGACCGCAACGACGACGGCAAGGTCACCCCCGACGAACTGCGCTTCGCCCGGATGCTGATGTCCGGTGGGCCGACCAGCCTGCTGGTGCCGCCGATGGTGCCGACCGCCCCGGAGGCCCCGGCTGCGAAGGTACCGCTGAGGCCGTCGCAGCCGATGCCACAGTATCCGGCCGCTGCGGCGCCGCAGGCCTATCCCCAGCAGGCGATGCCGCAGGTGATGCCGCAGCAGCCGATGCCGCAGTCGCTCGGCCCGGCACCCGGTGTCTACGGCCCGGGCGGGCAGAACTGGAACCCGTCGGCGCGGCCGATGTTCCAGGGCGGATCCAACCCCATGTACATGCCGCAGGGCCCGATGCGCTGATCGCGCCACGTGGTGTGGAAGAATGAGGCGCGCGCCCCTGGGGACGCGCGCCTTTTCGTTTTCGGCTTCCCCGGATCGCTCAGGCCGCGGCGTTCGCCGTCGCCGCCTCGCCGCCTCCCGGCGGGAAGGTGATGTCGACCGTGGTGCCGACGTTCGGGGTCGACGAGATGGTCATCTTGCCGCCGTGCAGTTCCACCAGCGAGCGGGCGATGGCGAGCCCGAGGCCGGAGCCCTTGTGGCTCTTGGTGAACTGGTTCTCGACCTGGACGAAGGGCCGGCCGATCGCCTCGAGGTGATCGGCGGGGATGCCGATGCCGGTGTCGGCGATCGAGACGGCGATGGTGTCGTCCCGCGTCTCCGCCTTCAGCGAAACCTTGCCGCCCGGCGGGGTGAACTTCACCGCGTTCGACATCAGGTTCAGCACCACCTGTTTCACCGCCCGCCGGTCGCCGAAGAAGTGCAGCCCCGGTTCCACCTCGGTGGTCATGGTGAGCGACTTCTCCTCGGCGGAATGGGCGATGATCTTGCTCGCCTCCGCCAGGATGTCGTCGAGCACCACCGGTTCGCGGGCGAGTTCCATCCGCCCCGCCTCGATCTTCGACATGTCGAGGATGTCGTTGATGACGTTGAGCAGGAACATGCCGGAATCATGGATGTCGCTGGCGTATTCGACGTATTTCTCCGGCCCGAAGGCGCCCATCACGGTGCCGGTCATGATCTCGGAGAAGCCGATGATGGCGTTGAGCGGCGTGCGCAGCTCGTGCGAGATGTTGGCGAGGAAGTCCGACTTGATCTTGTTGGCCTCCTCGGCGCGGACCTTCTCTTCGGAGTATTTCTCGGCCAGTTCGACGAGCTGCTGCGCCTGGATCTCCAGCTTGCGACGCGACGAGCGCAGGTCGAGGACGGTGCCCATCAGCCGCTTCTCGCTCTCGATCAGCCGCTCCTCGTGGCGCTTCAGCTGGGTGATGTCGGTGCCGACCGAGACGAAGCCGCCGTCCTTGGTGCGCCGTTCGGAGATCTGCAGCCAGCGCCCGTCTTCGATCTGCGCCTCGAAGGAGCGCGCGCCCTCGTCGCTCTCGCCCTCGGTCTGCATCGGCGTGCGCACCAACGGCTGGCGCGCGTCGCGCATCACCACCGCATAGGCGGTGCCCGGACGAGCCGCCGCATCGGCGAGGCCGTGCAGTTGGCGGTACTTCGAATTGCACATCACCAGCCGGTTGTCGGCGTCCCACAGGACGAAGGCCTCGGAGATCGTCTCGATGGCGTCGTTGAGGCGCAGGTCGGCGGCGAGGGTCGTCTCGACGAGGCGGCGGTGTTCGGTGATGTCGGCGGCGATGCCGA
The DNA here is from genome assembly GCA_937873675.1 of uncultured Alphaproteobacteria bacterium. Lineage (GTDB taxonomy): Bacteria > Pseudomonadota > Alphaproteobacteria > Rhizobiales > Ancalomicrobiaceae > CALBKH01. The sequence goes on from CALMYM010000238.1 coordinate 4,915, forward strand.
TGAGATGGCGCGAGCCGGTCTCGGCGCGGTCGACCACCTCGGCGCGCACGCGGAACCACAGCCAGCCGCCGTCGGCGCGCTTGAGCCGGAAGGCGCGGTCGAGCGTGTCGATCTCGCCGGTGAGAAGCTGGTTGGCGAGGATCTCGAAGTCGATGTCGTCGTGATGGACGAGACGGCGCACCTCGCCGAAGCCGATCAGGCTGTCGGTGCCTTCGAGGCCGAGCATTTCGAACATCGAAGCCGACCAGTAGAACCGGCCGCGGGCGAGATCCCAGTCCCAGAAGCCGCAGCGGCCGCGCTTGAAGGCGGTCTCGGTCCGCGCCGTCGTCGTGGCGTAGAGTTCGTCGGCGGCATTGGCACGCAGCGCCTGGACGAAATAGGCGTAGGTCAGCACCAGCAGGATGACGGCGGTGAAGACGAAGAGCGTGACGTTGGAGCGGAGGCTCTTGCGCCATTCGCCGAAGATCGCCGACTGATCGGCCAAGACGGCGACCGCTCCGAGCCCGCTGCCGACGTGATGCACCGTGGCGTAGACCTGTCGGCCGTCGGGCAGCGACAGGTCCATGACGCCGGCGCGAGCGCCGAAGACGGTCAACGGCTGTGCCGGTCCGAGCACGTCGGCGAGGGTGCTCTTGGCGAGTTCGGGCGCGGCCGGTGCGACGGCGACGATCCGTCCGTCGCCGTCGGCGACCAGGATCTGGCGACCGGGCGCGGTGGCGCGTGGCGGCAGCGTCTCGCCGAGCGCGCTCTTCAGCGCTGCGGCCCAACCGGTCTTCTGAACGTCGGCCGCCGGGTCGGCGAAGCGGGCGGAGAGGGTGGCGGCGATCAGTGTCGCCTCGTCCCGGGCCGCGTCGTCGAGCGCCTGCCGCGTCTCCATCACCCCGACGATGCGGGTCAACGCCAGGACGACGATGAAGGTGACGATCAGGATCGGGATCGACCGGCGCAGCAGCGGCTCGGCTTCGAGAATGTGACGATAGGCCGGCGTCGACAGAAGGCGGGCGTGCCCGCTCAATCTCGGCTTGGCGACGATGTCCGCCAGCCTTCCAGGAATCCATGACGAATCATGGGCAGAACCAGCCTGCGCCACGGCGTGACCCCCCGGTCGTTTCATGAGAGATTCGACCGGGTAGACACCCCACAGCCCTGCGAATCACCTTCATTTGAATCGAGGCGACTCGCCTTGTCCATAGGGTTTCGGATGTCTTGACGAGCGATTCGTGTTCCTACGAATCGCAAGCGAATCCGCCCGGGATTCCGGGCGGATTCGGGAGCGGCGCGGTCTCAGTCGAGCGACCGCGCGGCGATGTCGGCGACGTCGCGCGACAGCCCCGGCGTGGCGGCGACGCGCTTCAGTTCCGCTTCCGCATAGGCGCGCCGGCGCGGCTCCAGCGACCGCCACGATCGGAACGCCGACAGCAATCGCGCCGCGACCTGTGGGTTGATCCGGTCGAGGGTGAGGACCTTTTCGGCGACGAAGGCGAAGCCGGCGCCGTCGGCGCGGTTGAACTGCGTCTGGTTGCCGGTGGCGAAGGTGGTGATCAGCGCCCGCACGCGGTTCGGATTGGTGATCGAGAAGGCGGGATGGAGCGTCAGCGCCGCGACCCGTTCGAGGGCTCCGGCGACCGGCGCCGTGGCCTGGACCATCAGCCACTTGTCGATCACCAGCGCATCGCCGGCGAAGCGGTCGTGGAAGTCGGCGAGAACCTTCCGGCTCGCCGGCAGGTCGGCGGTGACGATCGCCGAGAGCGCCGCCAGCCGATCGGTCATGTTGTCGGCGCTCTCGTAGCGCGCGACCGCCAGATCGCCATCCCCGGCGCGGACCAGATAGTCGAGCGCCGCGTTGCGCAGCGCCCGCCGTCCGGCCGAGGCGGAATCCGGCGACCAGGGAGCCGTGGTGGCGAAGTCGTCGTGGATGCGGCGCAGGACGTCGTGGCAGCCTTCGGCGACGGCGCCGCGCAGCGCGTGGCGCGCCGCGAAGATCGCATCCGGATCGACGTCGACGGCGATCTCGCGCGAGACGTCGGCTTCGGTCGGCAGCCCGATGGCGAGCGCCCGGAAATCCGGATCGAGCGACGGATCGCTCGCCACCCGGCAGAAGGCGTCGACGATGCGCGGGTCGATCGACGGCGTGCGGCCATCGCGGATCGCGCGGGTCGCGTCGACCAGCGTCCGCATCGCCATCGTCTGGCCGGCCTGCCAGCGATTGAACGGATCGCCGTCGTGAGCCATCAGGAACGAGATGTCCTCGGTGTCGAGCCCGCTGGTCAGCTTCACCGGTGCCGAGAAGCCGCGCAGCAGCGACGGCACCGGCCGCGCCGCGACCCCCTCGAAGACCACGTCGTGATGGGCCTCGGTGAGGACCAGGACGTCACCGCGGATCTCGGCGCCCGCGACCGAGGACCAGCCGAGGTCGGCGCCGTCGGGACCGACGAGCCCGAAGCGCACCGGTATGGTCTGCGGCTTCTTGATCGGCTGGCCCGGCGTCGCCGAGATCGACTGGTCGAAGCCGAGGCGCAGCTGCCCGGTCGCTCCGTCCCAGGCGATGGAGACCACCAGTTCCGGCGTGCCGGCCTGGGTGTACCACAGGCGGAACCGCTCGAGATCGCGCCCCGTCGCGTCCGCGAAACAGGCGAGGAAGTCCTCCACCGTCGCCGCCGAACCGTCGTGGCGGTCGAAATAGAGATCCATGCCGCGCCGGAAATCCTCCGCCCCGAGGAGCGTGGCGAGCATGCGGACCACCTCGGCGCCCTTCTCGTAGACGGTCGCCGTGTAGAAGTTGTTGATCTCGCGATAGACGTCGGGGCGCACCGGATGGGCCAGCGGCCCGGCGTCCTCGGGGAACTGGTGGCTCTTCAGAAGGCGCACGTCGGCGATGCGCTTGACCGCGCGCGAACGCTGGTCGGCCGAGAACTCCTGGTCGCGATAGACCGTCAGCCCTTCCTTCAGGCACAGCTGGAACCAGTCGCGGCAGGTGATGCGATTGCCGGTCCAGTTGTGGAAATACTCGTGGGCGATGACGCCCTCGACATGGGCATAGTCGGCGTCGGTCGCCGTCCGCGGGCTCGCCAGGACGTATTTGTCGTTGAAGACGTTGAGCCCCTTGTTCTCCATCGCCCCCATGTTGAAGTCGCCGACGGCGACGATCATGAAGACGTCGAGATCGTACTCGCGCCCGTAGACCTCCTCGTCCCACCGCATCGAGCGCTTCAGCGCGTCCATGGCGTAGTCGGCGCGATCCTCGCGGCCGTGCTCGACGAAGATCTCGAGCTTCACCTCGCGGCCCGACATGGTGGTGAAGCGGTCTTCGATGCGGCCGAAGTCGCCGGCGACCATGGCGTAGAGATAGGCGGGCTTGGGATGCGGATCGTGCCAGACCGCGTAGTGGCGATCGCTGCCGGGAATGTCGCCGGCGTCGACCGGATTGCCGTTGGAGAGAAGGAACGGTGCGTCCTTGCGGCTCGCTTCGATCCGCGTCGTGTAGACCGCGAGCACGTCGGGCCGGTCGAAGGCCGGGGTGATGCGACGGAAGCCCTCCAAAAAAAAAAAAAAACACCAAAAGACGGAAAACCAGAAGAGACCCATCAGCTTGGTGTTGGCGGCCGGATCGAGCCGGGTGACGACGGTGAGGTGGAAATCCTCGGCCGGCGGCGCGAGAAGCTCGAACGACCGAGCCTCGAGGCGCCAGGCATCGGCAGGGAGGGGCACCCCGTCGAGCGCCACCGAAACGACGACGATCTCGTCGGCGTCGAGGACGAGCGGCGTGCCGGCGGCCGTTTCGGCGCGTCGGGCGAAACCGGTGACGGCGGTGACGACGGTCTCCGACGGGTCGAGGTGGAAATCGAGACGGACCCCGGTGACCCGGTAGGGCGTGGGGCGATAATCCGCGAGCCGAACCGCTCCGTTGTCGGTGCTCGCGACGGCGACTTCCATCGATGATCCTCCCGGTTCCGCTCTCACGCCCATACGCTCCCGTCCGCTCCTCGGAGACGACGGGGAGGCGCAACGCGAGACGGAACTCTGTCGACACCGGTCGATCGACCCCTGCGTCGGCCGACCGTCCGTTCCATTTGATCCGACCTTACTGCCATGTCGTTGATTTCGATCATAATCACCGCGGCGGCGCGATCTATCCCCCCACTTCGTCGAAGCGATGCGGAGCGACCTCGTAGCGCCATCGGCTCGATCCCGCGAGCGGGCGGTTCGGCTTGACTTGCGAACGATTGTCGACTATCGAATGATGAATAACGAAAATCGTCAGTCGAAGTATCGACGCCGACGGCGTGCTGCTTCGACCATCGGACGAGGGGCTTCGTCATGACACCGCCCGGATCGGCCGCCGCCGACGACAAGCACGACACGCGGACGCGGATCCTGGACGTGGCGGACCGGTTGTTCCGCCACTACGGCTACGCCAAGACCACCGTCGCCGACATGGCGCGCGAGCTCGGCATGTCTCCGGCCAACGTCTACCGCTTCTTCGCCTCCAAGCTCGAGATCGTCGAAGCGATCGCCTCGCGCATGCTCGATCGGCGCCACGCCCACAATCTGACGATCGTCGCCTCCGCCGGCTCCGCCGCCGAGCGGCTCGTCCGCTTCGTCGTCGACAATCACCGCATGAACGTCGAGGCCTTCGCCGTCGATCCCAAGGCCTACGAGATCGTCGAAGTGGCGATGGCCGAGCAGTGGCCGACCATCTCCGAACATCTCGTCCAGATGACCGACATCATCGAGGCGCTGATCCGCGAGGGTGTCGAGAGCGGCGAGTTCCCGATGCAGCGTGACCTGCGCCGCACCGCCGCGATGATGCGCCAGACCCTCGTCTCGTTCTTCCACCCGACCCTCATCCTCCAGTGCTCCGACGACCTCGAGCGCACCGGACCGGAGGAGTTGGCGGAATTCGTCATTCGAGCCCTGCGCTGCCCCTGAAGGCGTCGCCCCCCGCGGTCGACCGCAGCGGAATTTTCTGGAGCCCCCCCACATGACCCGCCCGAATTTCCGCTCGACCCTCGTCCTCGCCGGCGCGCTCGCCGCTGCCGCGACCCTCGCCGGCTGTCGCGAGGAGAAGGCCGAGGAGACCGTCGACCACGTCCGCCCGGTCAAGCCCCTGCCCATCACCGCCGGCGACGAGACGCGGCTCATCCGCTACTCCGGTTCGGTCCGCGCCCGCGTCGAGACCGCCCTCGGCTTCCGCGTGCCGGGCAAGATCGCCGAACGGCGCGTCGACATCGGCGGTCGCGTCGAGGCGGGGCAGATGCTCGCGCGGCTCGATCCGACCGATCTCGAACTGGCGCTGAAGGCGGCCGAGGCCAACGTCGCCGCCGCCCGGTCGCGCGAGAAGGTCGCCGAGGACGGGCTCGCCCGCGCCCGCGCCCTCAACGCCAAGGGCTTCGTCGCCGACGCCAATCTCGATCGCGCCAAGCTCGACGCCGATCAGGCGAGCGCTTCGCTCGAGGCGGCCGTCTCGTCGCGCGATCAGGCGGCCAATCAGATGGCCTATGCCGATCTGAAGGCCGACGCCGCCGGCATCGTCACCGACATCCGCGCCGACGCGGGACAGGTGGTCGCCGCCGGCACGCCGGTGGTGTTCCTCGCCCGCGACGGCGCCAAGGAGGTTGCGATCGCCGTGCCCGAGCAGGACGTCGTCCATTTCGCCAAGGACCAGACCGTCGACGTGCGCTTCTGGGCCGACGCCGATCTGCGCCTGCCCGGCCACGTCCGCGAGATCGCCGGCGCCGCCGATCCCGCCTCGCGCACCTACGCCGTGCGCGTCACCCTGCCCACCGATGCGCCCGTCCGCCTCGGCATGACCGCGACGGTGGAGGCGAAGGTGCCGGTCGCCGTCGGCAGCGTCGTGGTGCCGCTCTCCGCCCTCACCGAGGATGCCGGCAAGCCGCAGGTGTGGATCGTCGACACCGCCTCCGCCACGGTCGCGCCGCGCGCCGTCACCCTCGGCCGGGTGGCGCCGGACGGGGTGCGCATCCTCGACGGACTGAAGCCCGGCGAGCGGATCGTCACCGCGGGGGTGCAGTTCCTCACCCCCGGCAAGAAGGTGGCGCTGCCGGCGGATGCCGCCGCGCCGGCGCACTGATCCGGTCGCACCGAGGAGGCTCCGATGTTCCACGTCTCTCCCGCCGCGTCCGGCTTCAATCTCTCGCGCTGGGCCATTCGCCACGGCCATCTGACGCGCTTCTTCTTCGTGCTGACGGTGCTCGCCGGCATCCTGTCGCTGTTGAACCTCGGCCAGAAGGAGGACCCCGACTTCACCTTCCGGGTGATGATCGTCCAGGTCGTGTGGCCCGGTGCCGGCCTCGAGGAGATGCAGGATCAGGTCGTCGACAAGATCGAGCGCAAGCTCCAGGAGACGCCCGGCCTCGAATACGTGAAGTCCTACACCCGCGCCGGCTCGGCGGTGGTGATGGTGACGATCCGCGGCGACGTCCACGGCCGCGACGTCGCCGATTCCTTCTATCAGGTGCGCAAGAAGGTGAAGGACATCGAGCAGACGCTGCCGGCCGGCGTCCTCGGTCCCTATTTCAACGACGAGTTCGGCGACACCTACATCGCCCTCTACGCCTTCACCGGTCCCGGCTTCTCCGCGCCGGAGCTGAAGGACTTCGCCAAGCGCGCCCGCGACGTGGCGCTGCGCGTGCCCGGCGTCGAGAAGGCGCCGATCCTCGGCGATCAGGCCGAGAAGATCTTCATCGACATCTCCTCGAAGACACTCGCCGAACGCGGCATCACCGCCCGGTCGATCGCCGAGGCCCTCGCCCAACAGAATTCGATGGACCCCGCCGGCCGCGTCGAGACCGCCGGCCGTTCCGTGCGCGTCGCCGTCGACGGCATGCTGCACACCGTCGACGAGTTGCGCGAGCTGCGCATCCGCGCCGGCGCCGAGGTCATCCGTCTCGGCGACATCGCCACCGTCTCCTCCGGCCTCGCCGACCCGCCCGATCGCCTGTTCCGTTACGACGGCAAGGACGCGGTGGGGCTCGGCGTCGTCATGGCCAAGGGCGGCAACGTCGTGAACATCGGCAAGGACCTCGGCAAGGCGATGAAGGGCCTCGAGGCGAACCTGCCGGTCGGCGTCGAACTCTCCCGCATCTCCGATCAGCCCAACGTCGTCACCCATTCGATCGACGAGTTCTTCGAGGCGCTGGTCGAAGCGCTGGTGATCGTGCTCGCCGTCTCCTTCCTGTCGATCGGTTGGCGTGCCGGCACGGTGGTGGCGATCACCATCCCGCTCGTCCTCTGCGCCACCTTCGCGGTGATGGAGGTGATGGGCATCGACCTGCAGCGCATCTCGCTCGGCGCGCTGATCATCGCCCTCGGCCTGCTGGTCGACGACGCCATGATCGCGGTCGAGATGATGGAGCGCAAGCTCGACGAGGGTCTCGACAAGATCTCCGCCGCCTCCTTCGCCTACACCTCCACCGCTTTCCCGATGCTCACCGGCACGCTGGTGACCACCGCCGGCTTCATCCCCGTCGGTTTCGCCAAGTCGGCCGCCGGCGAATACGTCAACTCGTTGTTCTGGGTGGTCGGCATCGCCCTCGTCGTGTCGTGGATCGCCGCCGTCTACTTCACCCCGTGGATCGGCAACCTGATCCTGAAGTCGCGCCCCCACACCGGCGAGCACCACGACGCCTACGACACCCGCTTCTATCGCTCCCTGCGCGCCACCATCACCTGGGGCGTACGCCACCGGGTCGTCGTGCTCCTCGTCACCGTGATCGCCTTCACCGGCGGCGTCGTCGGCTTCAAATACGTGCCCAAGAGCTTCTTCCCCGAGTCGACCCGGCTCGAGCTGCTCGTCGATCTGTGGTTCCCGGAAGGCACCTCGATCGCCGAGACCGACGCCAAGGCCCGCGAGATCGAGAAGCGCATCCTCGCCGATCCCGACCAGACCTTCGTGGCGAGCTTCGTCGGCGAAGGCGCACCGCGCTTCTACCTGCCGCTCGACCAGCAGCTCAGGAACCCGAACTTCGCCCAGCTGCTCGTCTATTCGCGCGACACGGCTGCGCGGCAGCGTCTGTTGGGCAAGATCCGCACGATGCTCGCGGCCGATTTCCCGGGGATCCGCTTCAAGGTCGATCGCCTGTTCAACGGCCCGCCGGTCGGCTGGGCGGTGCAGATGCGGGTGACCGGTCCGGAACGCGCCGAGGTGCGCCGCATCGCCGACGAGGTGAAGAAGGCCTTCCGCGCCGATCCGATGCTCTCCACCGTTCACGACGACTGGCTGGAGCCGGTGCCGGCGCTGCGTCTCGTCGTCGATCAGGATCGCGCCCGCGCCCTCGGCGTCACCTCGCAGATGATCCGCCAGACGTTGCAGGCGGCGCTCTCCGGTGCGCCGATCGGCGAATTCCGCGACGGCGAGGAGACCGTGTCGATCGTCCTGCGCGAAGCGGTCGGCGGGCGGAACCTCCTGACCGCCGTAGAGGAGACCTACGTCCCGACGGCGACCGGCCGCTCGATCCCGATGTCGCAGATCGCCCATGTCGTGCCGGTGCTGGAGCCCGGCATCGAATGGCGGCGCAATCGCCTGCCGTCGATCACCGTGCGCGGCATCATCCCCGACGGTGTCCAGTCGAACGACATCACCGCCCGCATCTACGCCGGCCTGAAACCGGTACGCGATACCCTCGCTCCCGGCTATGCGGTCGAGATGCAGGGCGCGGTCGAGGAGTCGGCCAAGAGTCAGGAGTCGATCAACGCCAAGGCGCCGCTCATGATCGTCGTCATGCTGGTGCTGCTGATGCTGCAGCTGCAGCACTTCGGCAAGACCATGCTGGTGTTCATGACCGCGCCGCTCGGCCTCATCGGTGCCTCCGCCGCGCTGCTCTTCACCAACTCCGCCTTCGGCTTCGTCGCCATCCTCGGCGTCATCGCGCTCGCCGCCATCATCGTGCGCAACTCGGTGATCCTCATCGACCAGATCGCTCAGGACATCGAAGCCGGGCTGCATCCCTGGAACGCCACCATCGAAGCCGCGGTGCGTCGCTTCCGGCCGATCATGCTGACGGCCGCCGCCGCGGTGTTGGCGCTGATCCCGATCGCCCAGTCGGCGTTCTGGGGGCCGATGGCCTACGCCATGATGGGCGGCATCATGGCGGCGACGGTGCTCACCATCGTCGTCCTGCCGGCGGCCTATGCGTTGGCCTTCCGGGTGAAGCCGCCGGAGGCGCCGACGCCGCAGCAGCGCGCCGAGCACGGGGGCTCCGTCGAACTCGAGATGGTCGGCCCCTGACCGCGGCCGGCGAAGGGGAGGGCGCCGCTCAGGCGCCGTCGACCGGCGTCTCCAGCGAGCTCGAATTGCCGAAGTGGCGCTCGTCGGTCGACCGCGACACCAGCGGCCCGTCGGACTGGCGCCGGACGAGGGTCGGCGGCCAGCGGCGGATCGGCTCGATCGGTTTGCCCTCGATCTCACCGACCAGCACGTCGATCGCGTGGCGCACCATCTGCTCGACCGGCGCCCGCACCGCGGTCACCGGTGGCGTGGCGTAGAGCAGATTGGGGTTGTCGCCGTAGCTGATCACCGAGACGTGGCGTCCCGGCACCAGAACGGAATCGGTGATCGCCCGCAGCCCGCCGAGCGCCATGCGATTGGCGCAGAAGACGATCGCCGTGGGGTATTCCGCGAGATCGAGGAGCTTCGCCGTGGCGCTTCGTCCGCCGTCTTCGTCGAAGGCTGCGGCCACGACCCTGAGATCGATCTGGAGATCGCCGGCGCGCTCGACGAAGGTGACGACGCGGGAGGCGGCGAAGGCATAGTCGCCCTCCGGGATCACCAGACCGATGCGCCGATGGCCGAAGCCGGTGAGGCGCGACAGGACCTCCTCGGCGCCCTCATCGTCGTCGAGGCCGATCGCCGTGATCTCCGGCTGGTCGTCGTGGTTGGCGCCGAAGACGACGAAGGGAAAGCGCGCGGCGCGCAGATAGGGGATGCGCCAGTCGTCGCTCCGCGTTCTGAGCAGGAGGAGACCGTCGACCCGGCGTTCTTCGACGGCGCGACGTAGGATGCGCGATTCCGAATTACGACTGTCGCCGTCGGCGGTCGTGGGAAGCATCACCATGTCGCGGTCGAATTCGGAGAGCTTCGCCCAGGCGCTGATCACCGCGGTGTAGAGGTAGTTGTCGGAAATGGCGTCCGGGCCGGCCGGCGCCACCACGCCGATCGCATCCGTTCGTCCCTTCTGCAGACGGCGCGCGATGGCGTTGGGGACGTATCCGATCCGCTCCGCCTCGGCCTTGACCCGTCGTCGCGTCTCCTCCGCGACATCCGAATAACCGGCGAGCGCGCGCGACACCGTCGTGACGCTCAGGCCGAGAGAGGCGGCGATATACCTCAGTGACATACGACACTCGATTTCGATCGAAAAAGAATCACGCCATCCGCATTCTGATATTCCACGTATTTTTTTTATGTCCGTGAGTAGATCATAACGTGCGTTGCAGCCGCCGAAAAGGTGTCGCCGGACGAGTTGTGTTGCTCGACTACGACTTACTGGTGCTGCCCGTGCGCCAAGTCCCCGTCCGCGAGTTGCCCCGTATCCCTCCGAGGTCGCGCCCGTAGTGTTCCCGCCTACTCGAAAAGTTCCGGAACGATCGACACTTGAGCGTGCGTAAACTGGTATGGTAGGGGCGGCGAGATCCTCGTCCATCCGGCGAAAGTGGTATTCCCTTGGGTGAGGTGACCCGATGTCACATTCGGTCTTCCCGAGTGTCGGCGATCGTCGGCCGCCGGATCGCTCCCTCACGCTCTCTCCCGCTTCCGACCTCGCTCGAGCGATACTCTCGCGACCCGTCCGCGCCCGCACCACGTGCTCCGGACCGATCGCCGCTTCCGCAGGTCGACCCGGCACCGCACGTCGCGCCACTTCGTCCCACTCGCGGCGGCGCAGGTTGCCTCGCCGCCGGCGCGACCTATCTAGGCCTCGGGTTCGCCGTTTCGTCCATCACGAAGGCGTACCCTCGCCGGTTGACGCCGCGCCGGCGAAGTTGTCTATCCCCAACGTGAGGTCGGCCGGTCCCCGGCCCGCCGATCTCCCGCGCCGATCATCCGGAGAACATCGATGGCCGTCACTCGCGAGCAAGTCCTGGAAGCCCTCTCTCGCCTCGCCGCACCCGACGGCCGTGGTTCGCTCGCCGCCTCTTCGGCCCTCTCCCAGATCGTCGTCAAGGACGCCAAGGTCTTCTTCTCGATCGGTGTCCCGGCCGCCCGCGCCGGCGAACTGGAGGGGCTGCGCGCCGCCGCCGAAGCCGCCGTGAAGGCGCTGCCCGGCGTCGAGGGCGTCATGGTGGCGCTGACCGACGACCGTCCGGCGACGCCCACCCTGCCGAACCAGCCGACCGCGGTTCCCTCGCCCAAGGGGCCGGCTCCGAAGACCAACACCAACGAAGGTGCCCTTCCGGGCGTGCGCCACATCGTCGCGGTCGCCTCCGGCAAGGGTGGCGTCGGCAAGTCGACGACCGCCGCCAACTTCGCCCTCGGCCTCGCCGCGCTCGGCCTCAAGGTCGGCCTGCTCGACGCCGACATCTACGGTCCGTCGGTTCCCAAGCTCTTCGGCCTCACCGGCATCCAGCCGGAGGTGCACGACCAGATGCTGGTGCCGATCGAGACCTGCGGCATCCGCGTCATGTCGATCGGCTTCCTGGTCGACGAGGACGCGCCGATGATCTGGCGTGGTCCGATGGTGATGTCCGCCGTCACCCAGCTGCTGCGCGACGTGAACTGGGGCGGCCTCGACGTCCTCGTCGTCGACATGCCGCCCGGCACCGGCGACACCCAGCTGACGCTCGCCCAGCAGGTCCCGCTCGCCGGCGCGGTGATCGTCTCGACCCCGCAGGATCTGGCGCTGATCGACGCCCGCCGCGGCGTCGCCATGTTCGAGAAGGTCGACGTGCCGATCCTCGGCGTCATCGAGAACATGAGCTACTTCGTCTGCCCGAGCTGCGGCACCCGTCACGACATCTTCGCCCACGGCGGCGCCCGCGCCGAGGCCGAGAAGCTCGGCGTGCCCTTCCTCGGCGAAGTGCCGCTGACCATGGCGATCCGCGAGGGCTCCGACGGCGGCCGGCCGATCGTCGTCTCCGAGCCGGACGGCCCGCACGCGGCTGTTTATCGCGACATCGCCGCCAAGGTCCACGCGGCGCTCGGCGGTGGCGGCACCGGCTTCGCGATGCCGAAGATCGTCATCGAATAGGCGAAACCATGCCCCACGACGACGCGGCACTCCCTCATCCGGCGACCCGCCGCGTCGTCGCCCACCGCCATGGCCCGGGCGGTCCACCGTGTACGGGCGGCGATGCGGCACCGGACACGCCCGGTCACCGCGAGACGGTGGCCGAAGAGACGCCGGTGGCGCTCACCTACAACGGCCGGTCCTTCGCGGTGATGATGGCGAGCCCCGCCGATCTCACCGACTTCGCCCTCGGCTTCTCGCTCAGCGAAGGGGTGATCGAGCGAGCCGGCGAGTTCCTCTCCGTCACCATCGTGCCGCTCGCCCGCGGCATCGAACTGTCGGTGACCGTCACCGAGAACCGCGCGCTGGCGCTGCGCGCCCGCCACCGGGCTCTCGCCGGCCGTACCGGCTGCGGCCTGTGCGGCGTCGACAGCATCGCCGAAGCCCTTCGCCCGATCCCCCGCCTCGCCACGGCGACGCGCATCGCCGCGAGCGCGGTCGATCGCGCCGTCGCCGCCTTTCCCGCCGATCTGCCGTTGGGCCGCCTGACCGGCGCCACCCACGGCGCCGCCTTCGCCGATCTCACCGGCGCGATCCGCCTCACGCGCGAGGACGTCGGCCGTCACAACGCCCTCGACAAGCTGATCGGCGCCCTGGCCGCGGCGGGCATCGATCCGGCCTCCGGTTTCGTCGTGGTGTCGAGCCGCTGTTCCTACGAGATGGTCCACAAGACCGCGGCGGCCGGCATCCCCCTCGTCGCCTCGGTCTCCGCACCGACCGGTCTGGCGGTCGAACTCGCCGAAAAAGTCGGCGTCTGTCTCGCCGCCTACGCCCGCGACGGCCGCTTCACCGTCTACGCCGGCTGCGATCGCATCGACGAAGAACCGAAATCGAGTTGAACTCGCTGCTTCGGGTCCAATCAACCTGTTTTCGATTGATTGGACGGACGAAGGTGGTGCCTCCGATCACTGACCCCAGTCGATCTGTGGCCGTACCGGAAGGTAGTCGCCGTCGATCGTGCCGCCGAGGCCGCAGAACGGCACCGGATCGCCGGGCGCCGCACCGTCCGGTCCGGCGGCCGGCCGCGTCGTCACGCCGAGCTGTCCACCGCGCAAGGTGAGGGTGACGCTCCAGCCGTCGGCGAGGCCGGGATCGGCCCGCAGCACCCAGCCGTCCGGCCCTTGCCGTGCCTCGCCCTGGATCTCGCACAGCCAGTTGGCGCGGGTCTGTTCGGTGGTGCCGATCATGACCTCCGCCACCCCGTCCGGCCGCATCTTCACGTCGACGCCGCCGATGCCGTTGCGCCAGGCGCCCTCGAGGGAGAACCGACCGCGTGTCTCGATCGCCTTGAGGAAGGCGACCTGATCGGCCATGCGCAATTCGAGATCTTCCTCCGGCAGCCCGAAGGCCGCATCGCGCGCGGCGAGGAAGGTCCGCTGCGCCTTGCGCAACGTGTCGCGCAGGCCGTCCGACAGCGCGCTCATCGCCCGCCCGTAGGCCTCGGCGATCTCGACGTCGAAAGCCGACAGGATCGGCGACCGGCAGATCGCCTTCTCCACCGGCAACCGGGCCATCAGACAGTCGAACGACGGCGGCGCGGCGTAGGCCGGGCTGGGGAGCGCGAGCGGGAGCGCGGCCAGCGGCAGGGCGAGGAGCGTGGCGGTGAGTGGAAAGGCGGAGGGAAGCGGGGTGCGAGTGGTCATCGGCGAAACTCCGGTTCCCCCGATGATGCGGCCGGGACGGGTGCCGGTCCAGCCGGGGCGGTGACGGACCCCGGGGGAGGGGCGCGGGTGGGGCGGACGAACCGCGTCGGTGGCGGCGGGGGGTCGTTCGTCGGCGGGTAGGGCCTAGAGCCCGACCGCAGTAGGCCATTTCGAGAGCCGCTGCTTCGAGTTCGTCCTTCGGCGGCTCCTTGCTAACGAGCGCCCATGAGAACGTCGTGAAAACGAACGCCTCATGCTGAGGAGCGCCCGGAACGGGCGCGTCTCGAAGCATCGCGCACCCATGCGGGCCGGTCTCATCCCTCACGTGTCTGCCGCGGCGACTTCAGCCGCTGTGCCAGTCCCGGGAGAGCCTCGAAATCGCCGCGGATCAGCGCCTCTTTCTTGGCGCGGCTCCATCCTTTCACCTGCCGTTCGAAGGCGATAGCCTCGTCGAAGCGAGGAAACTCCACAGCCCATACCAACTCGACTGGCCGTCGACGGCTGGTGTAGCCGGCGTAGGCGCCGGTCTGGTGTTCGTGCACCCGCCGTTCGAGGTCTTCCCGAGCGATGCCGACGTAGTAGGACCCGTCGGCGCAGCGCAGGATGTAGACCGTCGGCCCAGGGCGTGAGGCATCCATGAGTAGGCTCCGGTATGAACACAACCGGTGGGAGCATCTGTTCAGGCGCTTCGAGACGCAAGTCTTCGGATGCCGACCGCGAGGGGCATTCTCGACGGTCGGGTCGTCGCGCGTTATACCATCGGCCATTGGAAATGACCGATGGTATTCCTGGCGCGAATTTCTCATGCCTCTGATGCAGATGAGAAATTCGCGCGTCTTCAGAGGCCGGGCGCGTCAGCGCCTTCGGCCTCTGGTATTACGGGGAGACGGTTGTCGCACGACGGTATGGGCAGGGACCGGGTCGCGATGCGAGGCGGCGACCGGAGACATTGCGGGCCGGTTGGACCCGGGACGATGCAGGTTCGGCCATGTCGTGGTCCGCGTGAGGGCCGGGTGCCGCAGGTCGGTGCGAGGGCTGGTTGCGGCAGGTCGGTGCGCGATGCTTCGAGACGCGGCCTGCGGCCGCTCCTCAGCATGAGGGGTCTGTTGTTGTCGGAATGATCCAGGTCGTTCGGTGCTCGGGGAGTTTCCAAGACGCCCGATGCGTGGGCCGAAGCGCCAGATGAGAGGCAGACCGTAAGCCCCGGCTACCGGGTCGTAGATGCATGGTGCGCGGATTTCGGCGACCCCGGAGGAGGGCTTGGAGCACCTGATGCGGTGTCTTCTGCAGACGTCCGACGAG
>CALMYM010000239.1 GCA_937873675.1 uncultured Alphaproteobacteria bacterium
CCGCCCCGGCGCCGGGACCGGAGATCGACCTGCTCTCCGAGCTCGACCTCGTCGTCCCCTCGGACGAACCCGAACGCGCGCCGCCGCCCCCCGCACCCGAGCCGGAGCCCGCGCCCGTCGAGCCGCCCGCCGCCGCGAAGGTCGAACCGAAGGCCGAGAACCACACCGCCGCGCCGCCGGTCGAGGTCGCACCTGCGGAAGAGACCGCCCCGCCGGTCGACGCGCCGAGCGAGCCCGCCGAACCGCCGGCGAGCGAGGCCCCGCCGGTCGCGCCGCCCGTCCCCGTGCCCGGTCAGGCGCACATCGACGAGCTCGAAGAAGAGATGGCGCGCCTTCTCGCCGAGATCTCCGGACAGCCGCGGCGATGACCGCTCCGGCCGACGACGCCTCCATCGCCGAGCTCACCCCGCTCGTCCCCTCCGCCGTCGGACGCGGGATCGGGGCGGAGGCCGGTGTCCGGCGCGCGGCGGCCGACATCGATGTCCGGCGCGGGACGGCGGAGGGCGACATCTGGCGTGTGGCGGCGGGGGCCGCTCTGCGCACGACGCTTCTCGCCTTCGCCCTCGGCCTCGTCGGCCTGCTGCTCGGTATCGGCCCGGTGTCGGCGCAGGACATCTCGGTCAACTTCGGCGCC
Organism: uncultured Alphaproteobacteria bacterium; assembly: GCA_937873675.1. GTDB lineage: Bacteria > Pseudomonadota > Alphaproteobacteria > Rhizobiales > Ancalomicrobiaceae > CALBKH01. The sequence goes on from CALMYM010000239.1 coordinate 635, forward strand.
GGCACCAGCGTCTCGGAGCGCGCCGTCCAACTGGTGGCGCTGATCACACTGCTGTCGATCGCCCCGTCGATCGTCGTCATGGTGACGAGCTTCACCCGCATCGTCGTGGTGCTGTCGCTGCTCAGGACCGCCATCGGCCTGCAGACCGCGCCACCCAACTCGGTGATGGTGTCGCTGGCGATCTTCCTCACCGCCTTCGTCATGGCGCCGACCTTCACCCGCGCCTACGACGAGGCGATCAAGCCGCTGACCGAGAACTCGATCGAACTCGATCAGGCCTTCGAGCGCGCCACCCCGCCCTTCCACGAGTTCATGCGCTCCCAGGTGCGCGAGAAGGACGTCGCCCTCTTCCTCGATCTCGCCCGCGCCGCGCCGCCCGAGAAGCCCGAGGATCTGAGCCTCCGGGTGCTGATCCCCGCCTTCATGATCTCCGAGCTGCGCCGCGCCTTCGAGATCGGCTTCCTGCTCTATCTGCCCTTCCTGGTGATCGACCTCGTCGTCGCCTCGATCCTGATGTCGATGGGCATGATGATGCTGCCGCCGGCGACCATCTCGCTGCCGTTCAAACTGATCTTCTTCGTCCTGGTCGACGGCTGGAATCTGGTGGCGGGAAGCCTGGTGAAGAGCTTCGGGTGAGGCGCGCCGCTCCGCAGGGCGCCTCGGCACGTGCGGAGGATCGGGACGCCGCCATCCCCGTGCGTGATGCTTCGAGACGCGCCCCTACGGGCCGCTCCTCGGCATGAGGCGCTTGTTTCGACTGGATGACTCGAAGTGCCTCATGCTGAGGAGCCGCCGTAGGCGGCGTCTCGAAGCATCGCGCACCGGGGCGGAAACACCCGAATCGTAGCGCGGATCGTAATGATCGGCTCACTCTTCGTCGGGGCCGAGAAGAGCGATCCGCTCCCGCCTTCGGCGCCAACGCCCGCCCCCTGCCTCAGTGCCCGGCCTTCTTCTCCTCCGCCTTCGGCGAGGCGGTGGTGGCGGGGTCGGCGCTGGCGACCTTTTCCGGCTTCTTCGCCTCACCCTTGGCCGGATCGGCCTTCGCTTCCGGCTTGGCCGGGGCGGCGGGCTTCGGCGGTTCGGGCGCCGCGTCGGGCGTCACCGTCGTCGCCTTGGGGTCGAGGTACTGCGCCCGGTATTCCTCGAGGAAGCGGCGCATCGTGTCGACCGAGGCGATCTCCTTGGCGATCGTGCGGAACTCGCTGCCCTGGCTCTGGATCGGCCGGGTCACGACGTCGAAGGTATGGGCGTTCGGGCTGTCGGCCATCTTGGCCATGAACTTGCCGCGCAGCCGATCGAGCTGGAGCTGATCGTTGGCCAGCGCATAGGCGATCGCCGTCCTGAGCACGTCCTGGCGATCCTGGTCGTCGAGCGGCATGCGGTCCGACCAGCGCCCGCCGAGCATCACCTCGAGCCGCTCGCCGGCCTCGCGCCACCGCTTCGCCTTCCACAGGATGTCCGCCTTGAGACGCAGCGCATCGTTGCCGGTGAGCGACGACAGCAGCTCGAGCGCGGTCTCGAAGCGACCCGAATCGGCCATCGCCCGCACCTCCACCAGACGCCGCTGGCGCTCCAGGCTGAGCGGCAGCTGCGACTGGCGCGTCTTGTTGAGGACGGCGAGCGCCTTGTCGGGCTTGCGGTCGAGCAGATGGACGACGGCGAGATCGGCGGCGATCTGCGCCCGCGCCGCACCCTTCAGGCGGTTGTCGACCTGATAGGAGAGAAGCTCGGCCGCCTGCGGCAACAGGTCGACGGCGACCAGCCGATCGGCGAGCTTGCGCACCACTTCGTCGCCGCGCCGGCCGATCGGCACCAGTTCGCGGAAGTCGTAGTAGAGCGCCAGCGCCTCGACCGGCTGCAGCGCCTTGTCGGCGTCGTCGAGATAGAGGGCGAGGAAGCGCTGGCCCATCTCGTCCTGGAGGAGCCGCGTCGTCTCGGAATTCGGCGCCACCATCAGCGCCGAGCGCATGGACTGGAAAGCGTCGCGATACTGACCGCCGTCGGCCAGCAGGCCGGCGAGGAAGCGCAGCGTCCTCAGTTCGATCTCGTCGCCGCGCCAACCGAAGGCGAGCGACTTCATCCGATCGATCGCCTCCTCGCGGCTGATCCGGCCGTCGCGCCGCAGCGCCCGGGTCTCGCGATAGTCGGCTTCCGCCTGCGCCCGCCGGTCACCCGTGGCGCGCGCCCTCTGCCACCGCGTCGCCGCGTCCTCGTTGCGCCCGCCGGCGTCGGCCAACCGCGCCTCGAGGTTCTCGAAGCGACCGGCGAGATCCGAGGTGAGCGATTCCGTCTCGATCTCGGCGAGGCGGGCTTCGCCGTTGCCGAAATCGTTGAGTTCGATCGCCGCTTCCGCCGCCGCGAGGTTGAAGAGGTTCTGGATCGGCCGCGGATAGGCGCCGAGCACGCCGGTCGCCTTGAGCGCGTTCTCACGTGCCTCGTCCCACTTCGCCTGATCGGCGGCGGCGATGGTGCGCCACAGCGCTCCGTCGGAATTCTCCTGCACCTCGGAGCGGGCGAGCGCCTCGCGCGCCTGGGCGCCGCGGCCGGCCAACGCCTGCGCCGCACCGTAGAGCACGATGAAGCCCGGATCGGAGATCGCGCCGGGCTCCTCCTGCGCCAGGATGCGCAGCTGGGCGAGCGCCTCCGGTGCGAAGCGGTGGCCGATGTAGAACTCGGCGAGATCGATCCGCGCCTGCCGACGTGCGCCGTCGCGGGTTTCGATCACCGCCTTGAGAAGCTCGCGCGCCCGGTCTTCGAAACCGGGCGCATCGGAGCGATCGAACGTGGCCGGGTCGACCGGGATACGGTGGATCCCGGTCTGGGTCCTGGGCAGCGGCCCGTCGGACCGATCGTACCCTCCCGTCGACAGACTGAGCCCTCGTTCCTTGCCGATGGTCACGACGCCGTTCTCGAGCGTCACCTGGAGATCGTCGCCGTGCGGGATCAGAGCGATGCCGTGCGCCGAAGGCAGGGTCTCGACGTCGACGAAGGTCTGCACCTTGAGGAGCCCCCGCGCCGGCCCGTGCGCAGTCACCACCGAGATGTGGTCGCCGACATCCGGGTCGGTGATGTCGTGCACCGCGCCGCCGTCGGGCAGATCGACCTTGAGCGAGGCGTTGCCGTCGGCCCGGACGTAACGCCGCATCTTCAGCGGCCGCGACGGCTCGAGCACCATCTCGCCGATGGTCAGCACCCAGCTGTTGCCGTCGGCGCCGAGCGTCGTCAGCAGGGGTTCGGTGAGGCGGATGCGCAGAGCCTGCCAACCGTTCGACCGCACCAGCGCGACCTTGTCGGTGAGCGGCCCGAGATTGGGGGCGACCGCCTCGATGTCGATCACCTCGTCGGTGTCGAACACCACCCACAGCGTCTCGTCGCGCTTGAAGGCGGCGCCGGCGATCCGCGCCGGGAAGGGGAAGTTCATGCGCACGATGTTGCCGATGCGCTTGGCCTCGACCCGGACCGGCAGGCGCTCGCCGGCGGCACGACGCGGCACCGCCGCGGCCGGCAGTTCACCGGCCGGCGCGTCGGAGACGATGGTCGCCGGCGCTTGTTTCGGAGCTTCGACCGGCTTCGGCGCCGCATCGGTCGCCGGCAATGCGGTCTCCCGGGTCAGCACCGCCACATCCGCCGCCGGCGCGGCGGGGTCCGGCCTCGCCGCCGAGGCGGCTGCGGCCTTGTCTGCAGGCGCGGGCGCGGTCGGCGCGGCGGGCGGCATCGCCGCCGGCTCCGCCTTCGCAGGCGCGGGCGCCGGCCGAGACGCCGCCGGTTCCATCGGCGCTTCGGCGGCCTTCGCCACCACCGCACCCTGCGGCTCCGCCCCCACCACGGGCGAGACGCCCGGCATCGCGTTCCGGCCGCGGCCCTTTCCGGCGCCTTCGTTGAGAACCTTGCGCACCGCCGCTTCGCCCGGATTGGCCGGCGGGCCGGCATGGACGACGTCGACGACATAGGTGTCGCCGTCGCGGAAGCCGCGCACGTCGGCATCCGGTGCCACCGTGAACACCACCTTGAGCTTGTCGTCGGCCCCGTCGGCGAAGACCTCCTTCACGCCCGGAATCGGGTCGAGGTCGATCGGCGACAGATCGATCTTGGCGGAGTGGTTGAAGGTGACGGTGACGCGGTCGTCCTCCCGCGACATCTTGGTGTCGAACGGCAGGTTCCAACCGAAAGAGAAGCGCGAGAAGGTCGGCAACCGGCCGATGCGGAAATCGAGACGCGGCTGGATACGGCTGCCCGAACGCGCCAGTTCCGCCTCGCGCGCCTTGCGCATCGCCTCTTCGGCCCGCTTGGCGAGTTCCGCGACCACCTCCGGCGGCAACGGCGGCGGCGCCCCGGTCCACTTCTGCGGCAGGAAGTCGACGAAGAGCTTCTCGCCGGCCTCCATGGTGTTGACCTTGACCTGACGGGCGAGCGCCATGCGCAGACCGTGACCGCCGGGATCGCGCCGCGCCACGGTGACGTAGGGCGTCAGCGTCGCCACCGCCCGCTCGACGTCGATCTCGACCGTCTCGACGAAGTCCAGCACCAACACGCCGTTCGTCATGCGGCTGTTGAACTGCGGCACGAGTTTGCGATCGCGGAAGGTGATGACCAGTCGGCCGAACCCCTTTTCGAGGGTCGCCTCGGCATCGGCGATGCGCCCTTCCGCGACGGCCGGGACGGACGCCGTGACCGTGGCGACGAGGACCGCGGCGAGGAAGAAGACCGCGGCGGACGCGCCGGTGACGCCGGCCCGGCGCGCGACGCGCCGGACGAATGTCCGATCCGAGATGAATGACGCGATACGCGAGAACACGGTCGACGATCCGGCTGCAAACGAGTGGATCGAGGCTAGGTGATCGCGGTGAACAGCCGGTTAAGTGCGTCGAGCGCCGGCCCGCGGGGAGATCAGCCGCTGCGGCCCTGGATCTTCGGCAGGACGCGCTCGGCCGGCGCCGCTTCCACGCCGCGGCGATTGGCGAGTTCGACGGTCAGCTTCTCGGCCTGCTCGGCCGACATCTTGGCGACGATGTCGCCGAGCTTCTTCGGGTTCATCTGCCGGCCGAGATCGGCGGCGAGCGCGATGTCGAGCTTGTCGAACACCCGCGCCGCGTCCTTGGCCTTCATCGACTCGTACATCTTCACCAGATCGGCGAGTTCCTTGACCTTGGCCTCTTCCTTGGCCTTGGCCGCGCCGCCGATCTTGTCCTCGAGGCTCCTCAACTCGTCGACGCGCTTGCCGATACGCTCCTCGCTCGCCTTGAGCAGGTCCTCGCGCATCTGCAGCGCCTGCTCCATCTCCTCGAGCTTCTTGCGCCGTTCGGAGAGCTTCTGGAGGATCTCGAGCTCCGAGAGCAGTTCCTGTCCGGCGATCGGTCGCGCTTCGACCGGCTTGTCGCCGCTGACCTTGGTGTCGACCTTCGACGGCGTCACCGAGTTCTTCGGATCGGCGGGAGGCGCGCCTTCCGCGCCGCCGTGGCCGTCGTCCTTCTTGGCCTCGCCGCCGCCGGCCGAGCCGGTGACGATCATGTCGACCTCCTTGCCGGAGACCGGATCGATACCGACCACTTCCACGTTCTGTCCGCCCGCCATCTTCAAGCGACCTCCCCAGGTGAACTCCGCGACCTTCAGGCCGAGGAGCGTCACCGCAGCGGCGATCACCAGAGGAAGCAGGCGGACCCGGTTCATGCGGCCTCTCCGGTCTGATGGCGCTTCATCTGGCCGAGGCGAGCGGTCGCTTCGGAGACCCGTGCCCGCAGCTCACCGAGACGCGAAGCGGTGCGCACTTCGGCCTCCGCCGCCACCGGCGCAGAGACGACCCGCGCCGCCCGCGGCTCGCTCGCCGGCTCGTCGAGCGCGGTGCCGCGCGCCGCCTGGGTGATGCGGATGATGCGGTTGAGCAGCTTCTCGCCCTCGCCGATCTCCTTCTCGATCTCGCGGGAGAAGAACTCCGCCTCGCGCAGACGCTGGGCCAGCGACTTGTCGCAGTCGTTGGCGGTCTCCTTGAGCCCGAGGATGGCGCGCTCGGCGATCTCGGTGGCGGTGAGCAACTCGGAGATGGTCGCCCGCAGGTTGGCTTCGTCGGCGCGCAGCCGCTGCAGCCGGCGGTCGAGCAGGATGCAGTAGCCGATGGTCAGCACCAGCAACACCGCGACCAGGCCCTCGATGGCGATGTCGATCCACGGGGTCATCATGACGGCTGCATCTCCTTCTGGGAGGCGGCCTTCTCGAAGGCCGCCAGGGTCATCTTGGGCTTGCGCAGGTTGCGATCGACGCGGATCGAGATGTGCTCCCCCGCCCGTCCCATCTGCCCTTCGGTGAGCGGGATCCCGCCGCACTTGATGGTGACGGGATCGCGCGGGCCGACGTCGAAGACGAGCGTCTGGCCGACCTCGAGCTCGAGGATGCGTCCGAGCGGCAGTTCGCGTTCGAACAGCACCGCGTCGACCGAGATCTCGGCGGCGTGGATCTCGGTGGCCAGATGCCCCTCCCAGATCGGGTCGCGGCCGAACTTCTCGCCCATGAACATCTGCAGGAGCAGGTCACGGATCGGTTCGAGCGTCGCGTAGGGGATCAGAACCTCGATCTTGCCGCCGCGGTCTTCCATGTCGATGCGGAACTCGGCGAGGATCGCCGCGTTCGCCGGCCGCGACACCGCCGCGAAACGCGGGTTGGTCTCGAGCCGTTCGAGGTTGAACTTGACCGGCGACAGCGGCGCGAAGGCGAGCTCGGCGTCGTTCAGCACCACCTCGATCATGCGGCGGACGAGGTTGGTCTCGATCGTCGTGTAGGGCCGGCCCTCGACGCGGATCGGCGTGGTGCCGCGACCGCCGCCGAGCAGCACGTCGATGATCGAATAGATCAGGCTCGAATCGACCGTCACGAGGCCGAAATTGTCCCACTGCTCGGCCTTGAACACGCCGATGATCGCCGGCAGCGGGATCGAGTTGAGATAGTCGCCGAAGCGCACCGAGGTGATGCTGTCGAGCGAGACTTCGACGTTGTCGGAGGTGAAGTTGCGCAGCGAGGTGGTGGTCAGGCGGACGAGACGGTCGAACACGATCTCGAGCATCGGCAGACGCTCGTAGGAGACCATGGCCGAGTTGATCAGCGCCCGGATGCCCGACTGTTCCGAGGCGATCTGTTCGTCGAGATCGAAACCGAGGAGGTTGTCGATCTCCTCCTGGTTCAGGATGCGGTCGCCACCGCGCGTCGCGCTGTCGAGATCGAACTCGGCGTCGTCGAAGCCGGCGAGGCCGGCGGCCAGTTCGTCGGCGCCCTCCACCCCCTGCTCGGCCAGTGCCGCGCCCCAATCTGCGGAGAGGTCGTCGTCGTCGTCGCCCTCGTTCTTCTGCTCGGCGAGCGCGGCGCCCCAGGCGGCATCGATGTCTTCGAGGTCTTCTTCCGGCTGCGCCATCGGTCGATCCTCACTGCACCAGGATTTCTTTGAACAGCACCGCGTCCACCTTGGTCGGGTAGATCGCCGTGTTGATCCGCCGCTGCAGCTCCTCCTTCACCCGGTAGAGACCGGCCGAGCCGTCGAGGTCGGAGATGCGGAGTTCGCGCAGATACACCTGGAAGGCGTCGAGCACCCGCGGCAGCGCCGGCGTGATCTTCTCCACCGTCGCCTTGTCCGACACCTCGAGGCTGACCTTGACCTTCAGGTAGGCGGCGCGCTGGTCGACCGTCGACAGGTTCACCGTCATGTCCGGCAGATCGACGTACATCGTCGTCTTCACAGGCTCGTGGTGGACGGCCTCCGCCTTCGGCTTGGGCGAGAAGGCTCCCATGAAGAACGCGCCGGCACCACCGAGCACCACGAGCGCGCCGATGCCGGCGCCGATCATGATGAACAGTTTCTTCTTCGACGACCCGCCTTCCCCTTCCGCGCCCTCGGCGCCGGGTTCGGCTTCGGTCTCCTTGGCCGGCTTCTTGGCCATCGCATTCCCCGCTCGGACACGAGTCCCTCTCGTGCACAAGATCTAAAGAGCGATTGGTTAACGACTGGTAAAAATTAACTCCTCGGCAACCTCGGTAAACAATTCCCTCCCCTCCTTCCGCCCGGCAGGAAATGCCCGGCTCGAAGGGAGGGTCGGCACCCCTCGATGGCGATCAAGCCATTGTTTTCATTGATTCCGACCCTCTGGCACGGCGCTTGCGAATTCCTTTCCGACCGCGAAGGGCTGGGGAGTTCGCCGCGGTCGCTGGGGAAAGAGATATGGAAAACGCGCAACTCGTCGGGTTGTCGCGACAGCTGACGCTGCGTCGCGAACTCGACCTGATCGCCAACAACGTCGCCAACGTCGACACGCTCGGCTACAAGGCGCAGGCCCTGCTGGTGAAGGAGCAGAAGCTCGCGCCTGCCGCCGCGACCGAGTTCCGCCGGGCCGATCAGCCGATCAGCTTCGTCCTCGACGACGGCAACCTCTACGATTTCCGCCCCGGCCAGATGGTCACCACCGGCAACGACCTCGACGTCGCGGTGGACGGCAAGGGTTGGTTCGCGGTCCAGACCCGGGCAGGTGAGCGCTACACCCGCAACGGCTCCTTCGCCATCGGTCCCGACGGCACGCTGCAGACCCGCGACGGCAACCCGGTCCTCACCGACGGCGGCCCGCTGGTGCTGCAGCCCAACGAGTCGAAGATCACCATCGCCGCCGACGGCACGATCTCCACCAACCAGGGTGCGCGCGGCAAGCTGAAGCTCGTCGACTTCGCCGACGTGAGCGAGCTGAAGAAGGTCGGCGAGACCCTGTTCGAAGGACAGAACCCGCAGGCCGCAACGCTGCCGCGCGTCGTCCAGGGCCAGATCGAGAAGTCGAACGTCAAGGCCGTGCTCGAGATCTCGCGCCTGATCGAAGTCGGCCGCACCTACCAGAACATCGCCAACTGGATGAGCAACGTCGACGACCTGCGTCGCAACGCCATCGAGAAGCTCGGCCAAGTGGCCTGAGGACCGGGAGAGACGAGATGAAGGCTCTGAGGATCGCCGCCTCCGGCATGATGGCCCAGGAAATGAACGTCGAGCTCATTTCCAACAACGTCGCCAACATGCGCACCACCGGCTTCAAGCGCCAGCGCGCCGACTTCCAGGATCTGCTCTACCAGGACATGCGCCGGGTCGGCACCCAGACGTCGGAATCGGGCGGCATCCTGCCGACCGGCGTGCAGATCGGCTCGGGCGTGCGCACCGCCGCCACGCCGCGCATCCATTCCCAGGGAACGCTGTCCTCGACCGAGAAGGAGACCGACGTCGCGGTCCGCGGCGAGGGCTACTTCCGCGTCCTCCTGCCCGACGGCCGCACCGCCTACACCCGCGACGGCTCCTTCGAACTCGACGCCAGGGGCACGCTGGTCACCGCCGACGGCTGGTCCGTCGACCCGGCCATCACCGTCCCGGCCAATTCCTCCGGCCTCACCGTCAACGCCCAGGGCGTCGTCCAGGTCACCGTCGGCACCGCCTCCGCGCCCACCACCATCGGTCAGCTCCAGCTCGCCCGCTTCGTCAACAAGTCCGGCCTCGAAGCCATCGGCAACAACCTCTTCGTCGAGACCGCGTCTTCCGGTGCCCCCCAGGTCGCCAACCCCGGCGACGAGGGCTACGGCACGCTGCTCCAGGCCCATCTCGAAGCCGGCAACGTCAACTCCGTCGCCGAGATCTCCGACCTCATCGCCGCCCAGCGCGCCTACGAGATGAACTCCCGCGTCATCCGCGCCGCCGACGAGATGATGTCGGCCTCGGTCAGCCCGAAGTGAGGAGGTCGCCATGAAGGTCTCGGTCTTCGACCGCCGCCCGGTCTCCTTCTTCGACTGCTCCTCCGACGCCGGCCGTCGCCTGCTGCGCAGCCTGCTCGGTGCCGTCGTCCTGGCCGTGATCTTCTCGCTGCTGATGTCGGCACTGGGGCGCGATATCGCCCATGGCGAGACCCGCCTGCGGCCGACGCTGCGCGCCGAGGTGGCGATCCCCGACGCCGTCGTCACCATCGGCGACTTCTTCGAGAACCCCGGCGACAAGGCTTCGGTGGCGCTCTTCCGCTCGCCCGACCTCGGCACCACCGGTCCGGTCTCGGCCCGCCGGGTCGTCGACCTCGCCCGCACCGCCGGTCTCGTCGACGCCGACACCGGCGGCCTCGTCGAGGTCCAGGTGACCCGCCTCGCCCGTTCGGTCGAGGCCGACGACTTCTCCCGCCTGATCGCCGCCGAGACCCTGCGCCGCATCTCCCGCACCGACACGGAGACCTCCCTCGAAGACCTGCGCGTCGCCTTCGATGCCCCGGTCGAGCCGCGGCGCGCCGATCTGCGCGCCGCAGAGCCGGTCCGTCTCGTCTCCTATTCCCACAATCCGCAGAACGGCCGCTTCGATGCGCTCTTCCACATCGCGCGCGGTGACGGCGACGACCGGCTCCATCTACGTGGTGAAGTGGTCGAGACCGTCCGGGTGGTCACCCTCACCCGCGCGATGGCCCGCGGCGACGTCGCCGGTCGCGACGACGTGGTGATCGATCGCCAGCCGCGCCGTCAGGTCGGCAGCCTGCGCGCCACCGATCCCGAACAGATCGTCGGCCTCGCCGCCCGTCGCTCGCTGCGCGCCGGCCAGCCGGTGTCGCCGGGCGACTTCACCCGGCCGCTGATCGTCGCCCGCGGCGACACCGTCTCCATCGTCTTCGAAACCTCGAGCCTCACCGTCACCGCCCGCGGTCAGGCGCTCGGCTCGGGCGCCCTCGGCGACCTCGTCGACGTCCTCAATCCGCAGTCCAAGCGCACCGTCCACGCCACCGTCGCGGGCCCCGGCAAGGTGGTCGTCTCCGCCGGTCCGAAGACCGTCGCCAGTATCGGAAGGAACACCCCGTGATGCGTCTCCGTCTCCGCACGCTCGCCCCCGCGGCGCTCGTCGTTCTCGCCGCCCTGCCGCTCGCGGCCTGCGGAAACTCGTGGGACCGTCTCGGCGACATCGGCAAATCGCCGAAGCTCTCCTCGATCGACGACCCCACCGCCAAGCCGGGCTACAAGGCCGTGTCGATGCCGATGCCGGCCCCCACCCCGCCGGCCTACGCCCCGGCGTCGCTGTGGTCGCAAGGGTCGCGCGCCTTCTTCAAGGATCAGCGCGCCCACCGCATCGGCGACATCCTCACCGTCCAGGTGGTGATCACCGACAAGGCCAAGATCGCCAACGACACCGCCCGCGGCCGCTCCGAGACCGAATCGACCAGCGTCGGCGGTCTGCCCGGCGCCGCCATCGACGGCCTGATCAAGAAGACCGGCGCCACCTCGTCGAACCTGATCAACAATACGACCAAGACCTCGGCCGAAGGCACCGGCTCGGTCGACCGCTCCGAACAGTTGCAGACCAATGTCGCCGCGCTGGTCACACAGGGCCTGCCCAACGGCAACATGGTGATCGAGGGTCGCCAGGAGGTCCGGGTGAACTTCGAGGTGCGCGAACTGATCGTCGCCGGCGTCGTCCGTCCCGAGGACATCGGCTCCGACAACACCATCGAGAGTACCAAGATCGCCGAGGCCCGTATCTCCTACGGCGGCCGCGGCCAGATCACCGACGTCCAACAGTCGCGCTACGGCACCCAGTTCCTCGACGTGATCATGCCCTTCTGATCTCCGACCGGGGCACCCGCCCCGGCCCCTCCCCTCCCCGCTCGGCGGACGTCCCTCTCGAAACGCGTGTCGGATCCCCAGCGACACGCGAACGAGGTCCGACGAGTTGCTCGGCAGTCGTGGCGACCCACACCGCTCTCCCCGGCCGGTGACGTCACGGCGAGCCCGAGACGACAGAGGCGCGGCCCACTCCCCAGGGGCCGCGTCTCTTCGTATTCGAGAAATGTCGGGACGCGCGGAGGCGCGGGCGCCGGTCAGTCGTCGCGGTAGACGCGCTCGCGGCGCTCGTGGCGCTCCTGCGCCTCGATCGACAAGGTGGCGATCGGACGGGCGTCGAGCCGCTTCAGCGAGATCGGCTCGCCGGTCTCCTCGCAGTAACCGTAGGAACCGTCGTCGATGCGCTTCAACGCCGAGTCGATCTTCGAGATCAGCTTACGCTGGCGGTCTCGTGCGCGTAGTTCGATGGCGCGATCGGTTTCCGACGACGCCCGATCCGCAAGATCGGGATGATTCTGACTCTCGTCGGCGAGATGCTGCAGAGTCTCGCGAGACTCCTTGAGGATCTCTTCTTTCCAATCGAGTAGCTTCTTGCGGAAGTACTCGCGCTGACGATCGTTCATGAAGGCCTCGTCTTCCGACGGGCGGTAATCCAACTCGCTCACGACCGACATCGATACTCCCTTCCTATCCATTCTGGATGGGGGTGGCGAAGGCGCGCGGAATATAGCCATCGCGCCGGCCTCTTACAACGCCGGGGAGATGACGTCACGATGAAAGCGTGGGCGCTGTGGAAATTTTCTCGGCGAATGGTTTGCAACCGGGAGATCGATCCCCGAATTCACAGGGATATGGCTGATATTTCTGCGATCAGTCGGGGAAGCGACCGAACTTCGCCAGCTCCACCCGAGCCCGGAGCTCGATGTCGGCGACCAGCGCATCGAGTCGGTCGTCTCCGGAAGGCGCTCGGCCCCCGAGCATCTGGACGAGCCGCTCCAGGCGATCGTTCGCGACACCGCCGCCGAGCAGGTCGAGCCGGACGTTCTCCAGCACGTCGAGCAGGTCGAGCCCGCGCTTGACCGCCTTGCGCCGCCGCTCGCGCGGATCCTCGGCGACCGGCACGCCCTGCAGCGCCAGGAGCGAGGCGATGTCGTTGAGCCCGGTGGTTCCGGCGAGCGCCGGCGCGGCGGCCTTCGTCGGCACGTCGGCGCCGGGAAGCGCGAACGAAGCGCCGCTCCCCTCCTTCGCCCGCGTCGGCGCACCGCTCTGCACCCCGCCCGTCCGACCGGGTCCGTCGATCCTGATCGCCACGTCTCGCCTCCGCGACGGCTCGGCAACTTCTGCCGCGCCTCACGTCTTCTCTAACACGAACCGGCAGCATTTTCCGCCGCCGATGTGACCGCGCCACGCCCGCGAACCCGAAGACCGAGCGGGAAGCCGAGGTTTTCCGCCCCGTTTCCGCCGCCACCCGTCTTCGCCCGCATGTGGCACGACCCTCGCAAGACCGTCGGCGAGATTGGGGAGATCTCGTTCGATGTCCATGTGGTCCACCGTGATCGCTCGCACCTTCGCCTTCGTCGCCGCCTTGCTCGCCGTCCTCGCGACGGCCGAAGCCGCGACGTCGCGCATCAAGGATCTCGCCGCCATCGAAGGCGTCCGCGAGAACCAGCTCGTCGGTTACGGTATCGTCGTCGGCTTCAACGGCACCGGCGACAGCCTAAACAGCGCGCCCTTCACCAAGCAGTCGCTGCAGGCGATGCTCGAGCGCATGGGCGTGAACACCCGCGGCGCCAACATGCGCACCGCCAACGTCGCCGCCGTCATGGTGACCGCGAGCCTGCCGCCCTTCGCCACCCAGGGAACCCGCATCGACGTCGCCATCTCCGCCCTCGGCGATTCCAAGAGCCTGCAGGGCGGCACCCTCCTCGTCACCCCGCTGATGGGCGCCGACGGCGAGGTCTACGCCATCGCCCAGGGCGCGCTCGCCGTCGGCGGCTTCACCGCCAAGGGCGAAGCCGCCTCCGTCACCCGCGGCGTGCCGACCTCCGCCCGCATCGCCTCCGGCGCCCTGGTCGAACGCGAAGTCGAGTTCAAGCTCGGCTCGATGCGCGCCGTGCGCCTCGCCCTGCGCAACCCCGACTTCACCACCGCTCGCCGCATCGCCCTCGCCATCAACGATCTGATCGGCGTGCCCTCCGCCGAGCCGATCGATCCCTCGACGGTGCGCCTCACCCTGCCGCCGAAGTTCAACGGCAACATCGTCGACCTCATCACCGACATCGAGCAGTTGGCGGTCGAGCCCGACTTGCCGGCCAAGGTGGTGATCGACGAGGCCACCGGTATCATCGTCATGGGCCAGGACGTGCGCGTCTCCACCGTCGCGGTCGCGCAAGGAAACCTCACCGTCACCGTCACCGAGCAGCCCGAGGTGAGCCAGCCCAATCCGCTCGCCGCCGGCCAGACGACGGTGGTGCCGCGGACCCAGGTCACCGTCGACGACAGCTCCAAGAAACGCATGGCCATCGTCAACCAGACGGTCTCGCTGCGCGAGCTGGTCGACGGTCTCAACGCCCTCGGCATCGGCCCGCGCGACATGATCACCATCCTCCAGGCGATCAAGGCGGCCGGCGCCCTCCAGGCCGACATCGAGGTGCTGTGATGGGTTTCGACGCCACCATCTCGCTCGCCACCTCCACCCCGGCGCTGCACACCGTCGGCGACGCCTCCTCGCTCGGCTCGAAGGCGACGCCGGCAGCCAAGGCCCGCGCCAAGGCGACCGAGTTCGAACAGGTCTTCCTCTCCACCATGTTCAACCAGATGTTCGCCTCCATCGACACCTCCGGCCCCTTCCACGGCGGTCAGGCCGAGGAGACGTGGCGCGGCATCCTGGTCGACAAATATGCCGGCGAGATCGCCCGTTCCGGCGGCATCGGCCTCGCCGACGCCGTCTACACCCAGTTGCTGCAGGTCCAGGAAGGCGCCGCGAAATGAGCCCGACCCATCGTACGCCGCGCCCCCTGCCCGAGACCGAACCGCTGATCGGCACGGCCGAGGCCGCCGAAGCGCTGATCGACGAAGTGGTGGGCACGCTCGGCCAGCTCGAAGAGGTGATCCGCGAGGAGACCCGTCTGGTGCGGGCCGGCCTACTCTTCGCCGCCGCCGAACTCGAGGCCGAGAAGACCCGCGTGTCGGGCGACTACCTGCGCCTGCGCGCCCGCCTGAAGGCCAACTCCGTCGTCCTCGGGCGTCTCTGCGCCCCGCGGGTCGAGGACCTGCGTCGCCACCACACCGACTTCAGCGCACTGCTGCGCGAGAACCTCTCGGTCCTCGCCATCGCCCGTGAAGTCTCCGAAGATCTGGTGCGCACCGTCTCCGAAACGGTCGGCAAGCACACCGCCCCGCGCACCTACGGTCGCGACGCGGCGGCCGGCGCCGCCGCCTATTCGAGCGCCCGCGGCATCGCCGCGCGCCGCGCCCCGGGATCACCGCCGACGCGCGCCCGCCGCCCGGCTCGGGCGGAGGCGACCATGGCGTGGGTGAGCGGGGCGAGGTGACAGAACACCGCCGCGACGACGAAGCCGTGCCAGATGGCGTTGTGGAACTTGAGGCTCTTCCACAGATAGAAGGCGATGCCGGAGATGTAGAGCCCGCCGCCGATCGCCACGAGCGCGACGGTGGCCGGCGGCAACGACCGCCGCATCGGCTCGATCGCCGCCAGCACCACGAGCCCCAGCACGACATAGGCGACGATCGACAAGCGATCGAAGCGGCCGGGCAGCGCCAGCTTGACGACGATGCCGAGCACCGCCCCGCTCCACACCACGATCGCCAGGGTCCAGGCCCAGACGCCGTCGTCGAACAGCGTGATCAGCGGCGTGTAGGTTCCGGCGATCATCAGATAGATCGCCGAATGATCGAAGCGCCGCAGGATCCATTTCAGATCCGAGGCAGGCACCAGATTGTAGGCGCAAGAAAAGCCGAGCATCGCCAGCAGTGCGAAACCGTAGACGATCGTCGCGGTGATCTCGACGCCGCCGTGCTTCAACGCCACCAGCATGATCAGCACGGCGAGGCCGACGATCGCCGCCAGGATGGCGACCGCATGGATCAGCCCGTCGGCGATCAACTCGCTCTCGCTGAAGGGGCGCTTCTTCAGACGTGGATGATCGGCCGGCAGCGACATGGGATGACCCTCGGATATGGTCCCGACCCTCGCGCATCGCCGTGGCGGGATTGGGGCGACGTCGGCCGGACGCGTTCGAGTCGCCGCGCCCACCGACACCCCTTTCTACCTCCTCCCGTCGGGGAAAGCGACGCCGCGTTCGCACCGCTCGACCGTTTCGACTCACCCACCCCAAGTTCTCGAAGATCGTCGACTTGCCTCCTGAGGCGCATCTTTACCGACGACTCTCGCCGTCGATTCACCATATCGACGAATATTTCACCGCTACTCGCTCTCCGGTGGCCGGCGAACGTATTTGTTTACGGTTGATTCAAATCGCGTGTGGAGCATGGCACGACACCAGATCCAGGGCCGAGAGAGCCCGAGGAGTCGACCATGGATACCGGAGCCATCAGACCCTACGCGACGATCGTCCACGATCCACCGCACCGCCGCGACGATGTCGCCGGCAGCGCGACCACGACCGATCTCCCGACCGAGAAGACCGTGCGCGCCGCTCAGCCGTCCGAGAGCAGCGGCTCCGCCGACGATCGCCGCCGCGATCGGGAACGCGCCGCACGCGAGGCGGTCAAGACCGGCTTCGAGCGCGACCTCGCCAGCGGCTCGATCGTCTATCGCTGGACCGACCAGACGACGGACCGGGTGATCCTGGAAATCCCGCGCTCCGACAAGATCCGCTCGCGCGCCGCCTACGAAGGCCACGACCGCACCGCCCACGAGACACCGGCGGTCGACCGCTCCGTCTGAGCGAGGACGGGGACGCCGCAGCCCCGCCCTTCACCACCACATCGATCGCAATTGCGACGCCCTCGCTGCCGGAGCGAGGGCTTTTCGTTGTTCGCACCCACATGGTAAACGAATCGGTAAGCATAACAAAGTGTATATGTCGAACGATTACTTCAACGACGCTTAACCATGACGTTCATTAACTACATTCCTTATGCAATCGTTCAAGTTTCGCCGGCAGTTGTTGATGCGTCATCTATCGGAGGTGACCGCGGTTCAGAAGGGACCGACGTATCTCGATCAGGAAGGATCGAACAACATGTCTATCGCGATTTCCGCCGGCGTCCGTAATGCCCTCTCCTCGCTGCAGTCCACCGCCGAGATGATGGGCATCACCAACCAGCACCTGGCCACCGGCCGCAAGGTGAACTCGGCCTCCGACAACGCCAGCGCCTACTTCACCGCGCAGAGCCTGAACAACCGCGCGTCCGACATCTCGAACCTGCTCGACGACATGGGTCAGGCGGTTCAGGTGCTGAAGGCGGCCGATCAGGGCATCACCTCGATCTCCAAGCTCGTCGACGCCGCCAAGGCCAAGGCCAACCAGGCCCTGCAGACCTCGGACAGCTCCTCGCGCACCAAGTACGCCGCCGAATACGGTGAGCTGCTCAACCAGATCGCCTCCGCGGCCAAGGATGCCAGCTACAACGGCAAGAACCTCCTCGGCGGAACGGGCAACGATCTCTCGGTCATCTTCAACGAGACCTCGACCAGCAAGCTGAAGGTGACGGCCGTCGACTACACCGACGCCTCCAACATCGGCCTCGACTCGACCATCTATTCGGGTTCGGGCACGACCTTCGGCGCCGACACGGCCGAGACCACCGACGCCGGCTCCGCCGACGGCGACTATCTCGAGTTCGCCGTGACCACCTCGTCCGGCTCGACCACCTACAAGGTCGACCTGACCGACGCCGACACCATCAAGGACGTCGTCGACAAGGTGAACAACGCCACCAACGGCGCGGTTCAGGCCAGCTACGACGAGACCTCGGGTCAGATCAGCTACGCTTCGGCCAACGACTTCACCGTCGCCCACAACGACTCGTCCGACTCGGCCGTCGCCGGCTCCAAGCTGACCGTGACCGCCGCGTCGGCTGCCGTGAGCTTCGGCTCCGACGCCCAGATCAATGCCGTCCTCAAGGCGTTGAACTCGGCCCAGAGCACCCTGCGCGCCCAGTCCCCGACCTTCGGCACCAGCCTGTCGACCGTCCAGACCCGCCAGGACTTCGCCAAGAACATCATCAACACCCTGCAGGCCGGCGCCGACAAGCTGACGCTCGCCGACACCAACGAGGAAGGTGCCAACCTCCTCGCCCTGCAGACCCAGCAGGCTCTGTCGACCAAGGCTCTGTCGCTCTCCGCGCAGGCCGGTCAGCAGGTTCTCCAGCTGCTCGGCTGATCGTTCACGACGACGACATCGACGAGACGGGCGGGATTTCCCGCCCGTCTTGCTTTTTCATCGATCGTCTTCATCACGAAAGCTCACGCAACCTTCGGCATCGGCGACACTTCGTCATGAATTGAAACGGACATTACGTTGGGTCGGCGCCATACCCCCTGGTAACATCGCGTATTCGACGAACGATCAACAATGAACACACCCACCTCAACGCCGCAAAAATTCCATCACACGAGCGAATACCGGCCGGTGCCGTTTACTTCGAATTAGGGTTACCGCGCCAACATGCTCCCGACGTGCCGAGTACGCACGCCCTTCCAGGATGGAGGGGAAGCCCCAGAATCGGGAGTGAGTAAAACATGTCTGGTATCGTTCTCTCCGCCTCCGTCCGGCAGAACCTGCTGTCGCTGCAGTCGACCGCCGATATGCTCGGCACGGTTCAGAACCGACTGGCCACCGGCCGCAAGGTCAACTCCGCCCTCGACAATCCGAAGTCGTTCTTCACCGCTTCGGGTCTTTCGAACCGCGCCTCCGACCTGTCCAACCTGCTCGACGACATGGGCAGGTCTACCCAGGTGCTAAAGGCCGCCGCCCGGGGCATCACCCCAACCCCAAAGTAGACGGACAGCGCCAAGGGCAAGGCAACCCAGGCGCTCTCCACCGCCTCGACCGACGCCACCACCCGCGCCAAGTACGCTGCCGAGTACGGCGAGATCCTCAAGCAGCTCGAAGCCGTCGCCAAGGACTCGGGCTACAACGGCAAGAACCTCCTCGCCGGCACCGGCAACGATCTCTCGGTCATCTTCAACGAAGATTCGACCAACAAGCTGAAGATCACCGCCGTCGACTACACCGACGCGACCGCCATCGGCCTCGACTCGACGATCTATTCGGGCTCCGGCACGACCTTCGGCGCCGACACGCCCGAGACCACCGACGCCGGTTCGGCCGACGGTGACTATCTCGAGTTCGCCGTGACCACCTCGTCCGGTTCGACCACCTACAAGGTCGACCTGACCGACGCCGACACCATCAAGGACGTCGTCGACAAGGTGAACAACGCCACCAACGGCGACATCCAGGCCAGCTACGACGAGACCACCGGTCAGATCAGCTACGCCTCGGCCAACAACTTCACCGTCGCCCACAACGACTCGTCCGACTCGGCCGTCGCCGGCTCGGCTCTGACCGCGACCCCGTCCGCGGCCTCGGTGAGCTTCGCCACCGACGCCCAGATCAACGCGGTCCTCAAGGCCCTCTCCGCCGCCCAGAACGAGCTGCGTGCCCAGTCCTCGACCTTCGGCACCAACCTGTCGACGGTGCAGATCCGCCAGGACTGGACCAAGAACATCATCAACACTCTGCAGACCGGTTCCGACAAGCTGACGCTCGCCGACACCAACGAGGAAGGCGCCAACCTGCTGGCTCTCCAGACCCAGCAGTCGCTCTCCTCCAAGGCG
>CALMYM010000240.1 GCA_937873675.1 uncultured Alphaproteobacteria bacterium
CAGGCCCGGCCCGGGCTCGAGTGGCTCGACGAAGAGCGGCCGGCGGAGGCTCCGCCGGCCTCGCCCGCCGCGGCGCCGAAGATCGCGGCCGGCGCGGGCGCCGGCTCCGCGCCGGAGCGGGCGGAGATCGTGGAGATGTTGCAACTCGCCCGGATCGGCTATGTCCGGGGTCTCGATCAGAAACTGACGGCGGTCGAGACGCGGCTCGCCGCGACGGGGGGCGGTCTCCACCCGCGTCTCGTCGAGACGCGCCGGGCGCTGGCCGCCTTCGATCTCGGGCGGGTGGTGAGCGAACTGGAGAGCTTCGATGTCGACGCCTGAGGCCTCATCGACCCGCGACATCGTCCTGGTGGTCGACGACACGCCGGATACGCTCGGTTTCCTGACCGAGGCCCTGGAGGCGGGCGGCGCCATGGTGCTGGTGGCGACCGGGGGCGAGCAGGCGCTGACCATCGTCGAGCGCATCACTCCGGACGTCGTACTGATGGATGCGGTGATGCCGGGGATCGACGGGTTCGAGACCTGCCGGCGGCTGAAGCGGCTCGCCGCTACGGCCGACGTGCCGATCATCTTCATGACCGGGCTTTCCGAGACCGAGCACATCGTCGAGGGGCTGTCGGCCGGCGGCGTCGACTACGTCACCAAGCCGATCGTCCTCGACGAACTCACCGCCCGCATCCGTGTCCATCTCGCCAATGCCCGGCGCGAGCGGTCGGCGCGCATGGCGCTCGACACCGCCGGGCGTTACCTGCTCGCCACCGACGGCACCGGCCGCATCGCCTGGGCGACGCCGCAGGCGGCGCGTCTCCTCGCCGAAGTCGGCGCGGAAGAGGGCGGCGAGACGGCGCTGCCCGCGGAGGTCTGCGCCGAGATCGCGCGGCGGGCGTCGGGCGAAGGCGAGGGGGCGATCGCCCTGCCGGCGAGCGGCGAACGGCGGGTGAGCCTCACCTTCCTCGGCCGCACCGGCGAGGACGAGTTGCTGTTCCGCCTGACCAGCGAGGAGAGCGGCGGCGAGGAGGCGGCGCTGCGCCGGCGTTTTTCGCTCACCGGTCGCGAGGCGGAGGTGCTGCTGTGGATCGCCCGCGGCAAGTCCAACCGCGACATCGGCGACATTCTGGGCTTGAGCCCGCGCACCGTGAACAAGCACCTCGAGCAGGTCTATTCGAAGCTCGGCGTCGAGAACCGGGCCTCGGCCGCGGTGATGGCGCTGAAGGCGATCGGGTGAGGCGGGCGGCGCCCGGTTCGCCACCGGTTTTCGAGTCGCGACATTCGTTCGTCGTCCGTCCTCTGGTCAAGGCGGGCGGAAAATGCTCTATCGGCGCGCATATATCAGCAAAACGAGATATACGCGGCCCGTGTCCCCCATCGCTCTCCTCGCCGGTATCGCCACCGGGTTCATGCTCGGCCTGTTCGGCTCGGGCGGTTCGATCATCACCCTGCCGGCGCTCATCTATCTCGCCGGGGTGGAGACCAAGCCGGCGATCGCCATGAGCCTCGGCATCGTCGGGGTCACCGCGGCGATCTCGGCGGCGACGCATTGGCGGCGCGGCAACATCAATGTGCCGGTGGCGGCGGTCTTCGGCCTCTTCGGAGTGATCGGCACCTACATCGGGGCGCGCATCGGCATCCTGGTGCCGGCGCTCCTGCAGCTGCTGCTGTTCGCCGGCACCATGTTCGTGGCGGCGTTCCGCATGCTCAATCCGCGCCAGATCGAGCCGAAGGCGACCGCTCTCCTGCGCCTCGACGGCGACGCGAGCGGCAAGATGGTCTGCCTCGATCTGGGGAGCGCCGGCCACATCGCGATCCACGGCATCGTCGTCGGCGTGCTGACCGGCGTCGTCGGGGTCGGCGGCGGCTTCCTGATCGTGCCGGCGCTGGTGCTGCTCTCGGGCCTGCCGATGAAGCAGGCGGTGGGCACGTCGCTGGTGGTGGTGGCGGCCAAGTCGTTCGCCGGGTTCGCCGGCTATCTCGGCGCGGTGGCGATCGATTTCAAGCTGATGGCGATCTTCACCGCGGTGGCGGTGGCCGGCAGTTTCGCCGGCGGCGTCGTCTCGCATCACATGAGCCCGGAGAACACCCGCAAGGGCTTCGCCGTCTTCCTGGTGATTGTCGCCACCTACATCGTCGTGCGCGAGACGCTGTGGCGGTGAGGCGGCGAGGAAGGGCGCGAGCACTCGCCCCAGTGAGCCCTCAGTTCACCGCCTGACGGCGGGCGACGAAGTGGCCGTCCTCGGTGCGGGTGAAGGCTTCGTCGATCTGCGGGTGACGCAGGGGGAGGCCGCTGTCGTCGGGCACGAGGTTCTGCTCGGAAACGTAGGCGACGTATTCGCTTTCCGCGTTCTCGGCATACAAGTGGTAGAACGGCTGGTCCTTGGACGGGCGGACGTCCTCGGGGATCGCCTGCCACCATTCCTCGGTGTTGGCGAAGACCGGATCGACGTCGAAGATCACGCCGCGGAACGGGAAGACGCGGTGGCGCACCACCTGTCCGATGCCGTATTTGGCGCCCCGCATCTGCGGTTCGGCGATCTCGTTCGCTCCGGTCACGTTTCCGGCTCCCGTTTCATCCTCCGCTCGTCGCGGCGCACGGGGCGGCCGGGCGGCGAGGGTCGGTCTTCCACAGGCCACGGGGCACCGCGCCAAGTCAAGGTTGCGGCGCAGCACGACGGCGGCGTGAGGCCGGAACCTTGGAAATTCTGCCGCCGTGTCGAAGAATTGCAACAATTCACGACGGTCGGCGGGGACGCGAAGCGGATCGCGAGATGTGGCCGGGCGGCGCGAAGCGCGCCGTCGGCGGCGGTCTCGGGTTCGTGGTCCGCGGCGTGCGGGGTGGTGCACCTCGCTCGAGCTCGGTGCACCCTACGCGGAATCGCCGGGACGGCTCACAGGCCGTAGGCGGCGGCCAGCTCCGGGTCCTTGGAGGCGACGAGCTTGGCCAGATCGACGATGACCTTGGCCTGTTTCCAGGTGGCGTCGTCCTGCATCTTGCCGTCGATCATCACCGCGCCGGTGCCGTCGGGCATGGCGTCGAGGATCTTCTTGGCGAAGGCGACCTCACCCGGATCGGGCGAGAAGACGCGCTTGGCGATGTCGATCTGGGTCGGGTGCAGCGACCAGGCGCCGAGGCAGCCCATGAGGAAGGCGTTGCGGAACTGCGCCTCGCAGGCGGCGAGATCGGCGAAGTCGCCGAACGGGCCGTAGAAGGCCTTGATGCCGGCCGACTGGCAGGCGTCGACCATCTTGGCCACCGTGTAGTGCCAGAGGTCCTGCTGGAAGCGGGTGCGCGGCGCGTCGCCGTTGGCATCCTGGAGCACCTGATACTCGGGATGACCGCCGCCGACGCGGGTGGTCTTCATGCCGCGCGAGGCGGCGAGATCGGCCGGGCCGAGACTCATGCCGTGCATGCGCGGGCTCGCGGTGGCGATCGCCTCGACGTTCTTGACGCCTTCGGCCGTCTCCAGGATGGCGTGGATGAGGATCGGCTTCTTCACCCCGTGCTTGGCCTCGAGCTGGGCGAGGAACTGGTCGAGGAAGTGGATGTCCCAGGGACCCTCGACCTTGGGCAGCATGATGACGTCGAGCTTGTCGCCGAGCTCGGCGACGATCTCGGTGACGTCGTCGAGCACCCAGGGCGAGTTGAGGCAGTTGATGCGGGTCCACAGGCCGGTGCCCAGCGCGGCGAAGTCGGTCGCCTTGCCCATCTCGATGAAGCCCTTGCGGGCGGCGATCTTCTGGTCGGCGGGGATGGCGTCCTCGAGGTTGCCCAGCACCACGTCGACCTTGGCGGCGAGCTCCGGCACCTTGGCGCGGACCTTCTCCATGTGCGGCGGCACGAAGTGGATCATGCGCTCGAGCGTCACGGGCAGCTCGCGGAAGGGCTCCGGCGCACCGATGGCGAGCGGCTTGAAGAAGGCCTTGGGGGTCTTGGACGTCATGGGAACCTCCGGGCGAGGGCGCGGGACCGCGGTCGACCACGCTGCACTGCGAAACGGTCGAACGGGTCTATTCCGCGGGGCGGAGGAGTGCAAGTCGCGGAAAGTCTGATGTGCGTGGAACGCAGGGCATCGGCACCGGACATGCGTTGACGTCGACCTTCGCACCCCGCATTGTCGATTTCGACCGGCGTTCGCCCCACCGGTCGATCCTCCCCGATATCGACCCGCAGATCCGCCCCTCGGAGGCGCATGCAACAGGTTCTCTCCCTCGCGCTTCCCTTCTTCGGGTTGATCTTCATCGGTTGGTTGACGGCCAAGCTGCGCAAGCTGCCGGCCGAGGGGCTCGCCTGGCTCAACTTCTTCATCGTCTACGTGTCGCTGCCGGCGCTGTTCTTCCAGCTCTTGTCGAAGACGCCGATCGAGCAGTTGACCAACTGGTCGTTCATCGTCGGCACGACCTTCTCGACCTATGTCGTCTTCGCCGTGTCGCTGCTCGTCGGCATCCTGTTCAACGCAGGCGATCTCAGATCCGCCACCATCGTCGCGGTGGCGGGGGCCTATTCCAACATCGGCTACATGGGGCCGGGCCTGACGCTCGCCGCGCTCGGGCCGGAGGCGACGGTGCCGACGGCGCTGGTCTTCTGTTTCGACAACGCCATGCTCTTCACCTTGGCGCCGCTCCTGATGGCGCTCGCCGGCGAGAAGCAGAGCCCGTGGTCGACGGCGATCGCCATCCTCAAGCGCATCTTCCTGCATCCGTTCATCCTGGCGACCATCGTCGGCGTGGCGGCGGCGGCGCTGCACGTCCGGCCGCCTGTCATCATCGACAAGATGCTCACCTCGCTGATGCAGGCGGCGGCGCCTTGCGCGCTCTTCGCCATGGGCGTGACGGTGGGCCTGCGCCCGGTGGAGAAGATCACGCTCGAGATCCCGGTGGTGCTGTTCATCAAGCTGATCGTCCACCCGGTGCTGGTCTTCCTGCTCCTCACCTGGATCGGCGGGTTCGATCGGGTGTGGCTGATGACGGCGCTGCTGATGGCCTGCCTGCCGCCGGCGCTCAACGTCTACGTCATCGCCCAGCAGTATCACTCGCACGTCTCCCAGGCCTCGACGATCGTGCTGATGGGGACGCTGGTCTCGGTCGTCACCGTCACCGGCTTCCTGTGGCTGGTCGCCAACGACCTGCTGCCGCATATGCGCTGAGACGCGGGGGAGGGCACCGCGACGCGGGGCGGCTCTGACCGAACGGCAGTTCCCGCCGTCGGCATGGTCGGGCTAATTTCATGTCGCGGCCATCCGCCGCCCAGAACGACGTCCGAAATCCCGAGGAAACCCCATGACCGCCACTCCCGCCGATCAGCGTCCTCTCGCGGGCGTCACCGTGCTCGATTTCTCGACCCTGCTGCCGGGTCCGCTCGCCACCTTGATGCTGGCGGAGGCCGGGGCGCGGGTGATCAAGATCGAGCGGCCGGGCGGCGAGGACATGCGCATCCACGGGCCGATCGTCGGGGCGGGGGCCCCGGCGATGTCGGCCTATTACGCGGTTCTCAATCGCGGCAAGGAGATCGTCACGCTCGACCTGAAGAGCGCCGACGCGGTCGCAAAGCTCAGGCCGCTGATCGAGACGGCCGACGTGGTGATGGAGCAGTTCCGTCCGGGCGTGATGGAGCGGCTCGGCCTCGGCTACGGGGCGCTGGCGGCGATCAATCCGAAGATCGTCTATTGCGCCATCACCGGCTACGGCGCGACGGGCCCGCGCTCGGCCGCGCCCGGCCACGACCTCAACTATCAGGCGACGACGGGGGCCTTGTCGATCGGCCGGCTGCCGCGCGTCGATCCGGCACCGCCGGGGCTGCTCGCCGCCGACATCGCCGGCGGTACCTTCCCGGCGGTGATCAACATCCTGCTGGCGTTGCTCGGCCGCGAGAAGACCGGCCGCGGCACCCGTCTCGACATCGCCATGACCGACGCGATGTTCACCTTCGGCTTCTTCCCGCAGGCGGAAGCGGCGGTGAACGGTCGCTTCCCCGATCCGGGTGAACCGATCTTCGTCGGCTCGCTGCCGCGCTATTCGCTCTACCGGACCAAGGACGAGCGGCTTCTCGCGGTCGGATCGCTCGAGGAGAAGTTCTGGCTCGCCTTCTGCGACGTCATCGACCTGCCGGCGAGCCTCAGGAACGACCGGGCGACACCGGTGGAGACGCGGGCGGCGGTCACCGAGAAGGTGGCGGCGCGGACCCACGCGGAATGGGCGCAGGTGCTCGAGGGCACCGAGTTCTGCGTCACGCCGGTCGCGACCCTCGCCGAGGCGCTCGCCGATCCGCATTTCGTGGCGCGCGGCCTCTTCGCTCACTCGGTGTCGACGCCGTCGGGCAAGGTTCTGCCGGCCGCCGTGGTACCGATCGCGCCGCAGTTCCGCGCCGAACCGGGTGTGGTGCCGGCGCCGGGGCTTTGAGCGGGCGGTAGCTCGACGGGCACGGCTCACCAGCCCAGGCGTCGCCTCAGCGGCTTCATGAAGTCGAAGGCCACGGGCGCGGCGAGGCCGGCGGCGATGGCGACGGCGAGCGAGGCGGGATCGGGCACGGCGAAGCGGAAGAGGTCGCGCAGGTAGGGCACGGCGATGACGGTGACGAGCGCCGTCGAGGCGGCCGCGGTGATCGCCCAGGAGGCGAGGCTGCCGGGGCGGAAGAGGCGCGTGAGCGTCAGTCCGGCGGTGGCGTCGACCTGGACGAGGGCGAGGTTGCCGGTGGTCAGCGCCACGAACACCAGAGTGCGGGCGGTGTCGCCGTCGAAGCCCGAGCGCAGCGCCCAGAAATGGACGCCGAGGCAGGCGGCGAGGATGCCGGCGCCTTGCGCCAGTCCCCAGAGCAACTGACGCAAGCCGACGAAGGGTTCGTCGAGGGCGCGCGGCGGGCGCTCCATGATGCCGGGTTCCTCCTGCTCGTTCTCGAAGGCGAGCGAGCAGATCGGGTCGATGACCATTTCGGTCAGCACGACGTGCAACGGCAGCATCACCGGCGGGGCGCCGAAGATCACCGGCAGCAGCGCCAGTCCGGCGATCGGCACGTGGATGGCGGCGATGTAGATCATCACCTTGCGCAGATTGTCGAAGATGCGACGGCCGAGCCGTACGCCGGCGACGATCGAGCCGAAATCCTCGTCGAGGAGGACGATGTCGGCGGCCTCCTTGGCGACGTCGGTGGCGCGCGGGCCGATGGCGATGCCGCAATGGGCGGCCTCGAGGGCAGGGGCGTCGTTGACGCCGTCGCCGGTCATGGCGACGACCTCGCCCGAGGCCTGGAAGGCGCGCACCAGCCGCAGCTTCTCCGAGGGCATGACGCGGGCGTAGACGTCGACGTGACGGGTGCGCTCGGCGAGATCTTCGTCGGAGAGTTCGGCGATCTCCGGGCCGGTGAGGATGGCGACGGGGCCCTCGGCGAAGCCGACGGGGCGATCGACGCCGCGGCCGATTCCGGCCCGGGTGGCGATGGCGCGTGCGGTCTCGGGGTGGTCGCCGGTGATCATGACGACGCGGATGCCGGCGTGATGCGCCTGGAGAACCGCCCCCGGAACGGTCGGGCGCAGCGGATCGGCGAAGCCGACGAGGCCGACGAGATCGAGGGCGAAGGAGGTCTGGTGGGTCGGCGCCGGGCTCGCGTCCCACTTGCCCTCGGCCACCGCGAGGATGCGCAGGCCCTGGTTGGCGAAGCGCTCGACGCGAGCGAGGAGAGCGTCGGTTTCGGCGTCGGAGAGGCCGCAGAGGCGGGCGACGGCTTCCGGCGCGCCCTTGGTGGCGACGAGGCTCGCGCCGTTCGGGCCGCGCCACAGCCGGGTCATGGCGAGGAGGCCGGGGGCGACGGCGTAATCGGCCTCGAGCCCGTGGTCGGCCGGGTGGGCCGGCCCGTCGAGGCGGGCGTCGGCGGCGACGACCAGGGCGCGATCGATCGGATCGAACCCCTCGGCGCGGCTCGCCCGCGCGGCGACCGACAGCACCCGCGACAGCGCCGGCGAGAGCGACGCGGCGTCGCCGTCGTCGAAGCGGATCTCTTCGCCGTCGGTCGAGAGGGCGACGAGGTCCATGCGGTTGGCGGTGAGCGTGCCGGTCTTGTCGGTGGCGAGGACGGTCGCGGCGCCGAGCGTCTCGATGATCGCCGGACGGCGGGTCAGCACCTGGACGCGGGCGAGGCGCTCGGCGCCGAGCGCCACGAAGATCGCCAGCGCCATCGGAAACTCTTCCGGCAGCATGGCCATGGCCAGTGCCAGACCGGCGAGGACGCCCTCGACCCAGCTGCCGCCGGTCATGTGGACCAGGACCACCAGAGCGACCGACGCGGCGACGCCGAAGACGGCGAAGGCGCGCACCAGTCCGGCGATGGCGCCCTGCAGGGTCGTCGCCGCCGGGTCGATGGTGGCGAGCGAGGCGCCGATGCCGCCGACCACGGTCGCAGCCCCGGTGCGCGCCACCTCGGCGAGACCGCGGCCGGAGACGGCGAGGGTGGCGGCGTAGAGTTCGGGTCGATCGTCGCCGCCGGGGCGGACGTCGGCGAAGGGCGCCGACGGCTCGGCCCGCTTGCGGACGGGGATTCCTTCGCCGGTCAGGAGCGATTCGTCGACGACAAGGGCGTGGTCGTCGCGCAGCACCGCGTCGGCGGCGATGCGTTCGCCCTCCTCGATCACCAGGAGATCGCCGGGGACGACTTCGCGCGCCGGGACGACACGTTCGCGGCCCTCGCGCCGCACCCGGGCGGTGGGGGCGGAGAGATCGCGCAGGGCGTCGAGCGCCTGCTCGCCGCGCACCTCCTGGAAGATGACGAGGCCGACGGTGAGGCAGGCGAAGACGCCGAGCGCGACGCCCTCGTGCGGATCGCCGAGGGTCAGATAGAGCCCCGCCGCGATCAGCAGCATCAGGAACATCGGCTCGGAGAGCACGCCCTTCAGGATGGCGAGGAGGCCGCGTGCGCCCGGGCTCGGCAGCTCGTTGGCGCCGAGAGAGAGACGACGCGCCGCCTCCGCCTCGTCGAGACCGACGAGTGGGGTCGGGACGTGCGGGACGATCGCGGCGTCGCGCGGTTCGCTGCCGGGGACCGGCGTCGGGGCGTGGTCGCTCGTCATGCGGATCTCCTCCGCGGACGTTCGGCGGCGGGCGTCACACCGCCGCGATATCGAGGCCGCGCATCAGGCGCGGCGTCGACCAGGACGGGGTCAGGCCCTCGCGCATGACGAGGCGGCGCAGGGGGCCGATGGAATTGGCGAGGGCGAAGCCGAGCGAGCGGACGGCCTGGACCGGCAGAAGATCGGAGAGGAGGGCCCGATTGGCGACGTCGACGCCGCGGGTGCGGGTCTCGACGTCGAGGCGGCGCGACTTCTCGTAGGCGCGCAGCGTCTCCTCCGATCCGATGTCCTTCTTGGCGCGGGCGGCTTCGGCGACGATCTCGGCGAGCGAGGCGATGTCGCGCAGCGACAGGTTCAGCCCCTGGGCGCCGATCGGCGGGAAGGTGTGGGCGGCTTCGCCGACCAGCGCGACGCGCTTCGTACCGTGGTTGTCGGCGATCATCGAGGAGAGCGGCCAGACCTGCCGGCCGGGTTCGACGGTGAAGCGGCCGAAGATCGAGTGGGCACGGCGTTCGAGTTCGAGGGCGAGGGCGGTATCGTCGAGATCCCTCAGCCGTTCGGCCTCCTCCGGTCGTTCGACCAGCACCACCGAGGAACGGTTGCCCGGCAGCGGCACCAGCACGTAGGGGCCGTTCGGCCCGTGGAACTCGGTGGAGACGAAACGGTGCGGCACCGGATGCAACAGGTTCAGGACCAGCGCCGACTGAGGGTGCGCCCAGGCGGTGGTGCCGATGCCGGCGGCCTCGCGCAGTCGCGACTTCTTGCCGTCGGCGGCGACGACGAGACGGGCGGCGACGGTCTCGCCGGTCGACAGCGCCAAGCGGGCAGCATCGCCACCGAGGTCGGCGCTCTCGACGGCGGCCTCGATGCGGGTGAGGCGCGGCGCCGTCGCAACGTGGGTGTCGAGGATGGTCGTCAGCGCCGAGTTGACGATGTTGACGCCGAAGGTGTCGAGCCCGATCTCGGCGGCGCGGAAGCTCGCCTCGGGGGCGCGGAAGAGGCGGCCGGTGTCGTCGACGAGGCGCATCACCGCGAGATTCGCGCCGGCGGAGGCGATCTCGCTCCACAGGCCGAGGGTCTCGAAGAACTTGACCGAACCGCCGAGGAGGGCGGTGGTGCGGACGTCGTCGGGCCGGGTCTTCGGCGCGATCAGGGCGGTCGAAAAGCCGGTTCGGGCGAGGAGGAAGGCCGCTGCGAGCCCGGCCGGGCCGGCGCCGACGACGGCGACGTCGAAGGTGGCGGGGGCGGTCGAGGCGGTCATGGGCGGGCTCCGAGGACGACGGCGACGAGGCCGCGGACGACATCTACCTTCATATGGGAACGCGTGGGCGAGCCGCGACCCCGGATGGTCACCTATAGCGCGGCCGGCGCGACCTGTCGCGGGGCGCGCGAGCCGCGAGGATTCCGGGGCTCTCTCATGCCATTTCGTCGCTTGTCCGATTCCTGCGACCGTGTTCGCCTTCGCATCGTTCGATCCGAGGACGAATCCATGACCGCCCAGATCTCGGCCGA
The DNA here is from genome assembly GCA_937873675.1 of uncultured Alphaproteobacteria bacterium. Classification (GTDB taxonomy): domain Bacteria; phylum Pseudomonadota; class Alphaproteobacteria; order Rhizobiales; family Ancalomicrobiaceae; genus CALBKH01. Next base: position 10,560 of record CALMYM010000240.1, read on the forward strand.
CGCGCACGAGCACGCGGTGCTCGTTCTGGAACGCGCGGCGCTCGCCCGATGGTGCCGCGGCGATCCCTCCGGCTTTCTCGAGATCTCGGATCGCGACGTCTCCTATTTCGATCCGTTCCGGATCGGCCGCATCGACGGGCTCGCGGCGCTCGCGGCCTATTACGAGATGCTGCGCGGGCGGATCTCGGTGGTCGCCTGGCAGATCCTCGAGCCGCGCGTCGAGGAGATCGGCGAGATCGCACTGCTCTCCTACCGCTTCCGCTCCTGGGGCGAGGGCGGGGCGACGGTCGGATGGAACTGCTCGGAGGCCTTCCGTCGCCGCGACGAAGGCTGGCGGATCGTCCATACGCACTGGTCCTTCACCGCGCCGGAGACGACCGTCTGAGCGAAGCGTCGGCGTCTCCGCCATGAAGGGGCTTGCCAGAGACGGTGCGAAGGGCCATCTCGGACGACATGAACACGCGCGCGGGATCGGCCGGGGAGGCCCGGAGCGAAGACGGGGGAGGGGCGTCGCCGAGCGGCGGCTCGCCCGGGCCCTTCGCGTTCCTGGCGCGGCCGAAGGTCGTCGTCTGGCTGGCGGTGGCGGTCGGAGCGGGGATCGGCTGGATCTGGCTCGCCGCCATGGTCGCCGGCATGCTCGCCGCCACCGACATGACCACGCTCGGCCCCGGCATGAGCGTCTTCAATAGTCTCAACGGTTTCGCCGACATGCCGGCGGAGGTGCGGGCGGCGCTGACGGTGCTGTGCGGGCCGACCGACGAGGCGTGGTCGGCGCGCGACGTCGCCGCCGTCTTCGCCATGTGGGTGGCGATGGTCTTCGCCATGATGCTGCCGAGCGCCGCGCCGGTGCTCACCTCTTTCGCCGGCCTCGCGGAGGAGAAGCGGCGGGCCGGCGAGCCGGCGGCGTCGCCGCTGCTGATCGCCGCCGGCTATCTCACGATCTGGATCGTCTTCGCCGCGGTGGCGACTGCGGGACAGGCGCTGCTCACCCAGCTTCGGGTGCTGACCCCGGCCGGGACGACCGCCAGTCAGGTGCTCGCCGGAACGACGCTGATCGCCGCCGGGCTCTATCAGTTCTCGCCGCTCAAGATGGGCTGCCTCACCCGCTGCCGCTTCCCCGCCCCCTATTTCGCCGAGCACTGGACGCCGCGGCCGATGGCCGTGTTCCGCCAGGGCATCGATCAGGGCATCGACTGCCTCGGCTGCTGCTGGGCGCTGATGGTGGTGATGTTCGCGGTCGGCGTCATGAACGTGATCTGGATCGCCATCATCGGCGCGGTGATGACGGTGGAGAAGGTCACCACCTCGCTCGCCGTGCCGCGCCTCGTCGGCGTCGTACTCCTCCTCTGGGGGGCGGCGCTGGTGCTCTTCTCGCCGGTCGGCTCGGTGCTGCTGACGCGCCTCCACATTCTCTGACCGCCACCTTTCGAAGGACAACGAATGGACCTCGTCGCCCTCCTCTCCGATCCCGCCGTCTGGGCGAGCCTCGTCACCCTGACGGTTCTGGAGATCGTGCTCGGCATCGACAACGTGGTGTTCCTGTCGGTGGCGACGGCGCATCTGAAGGCGGAGGAAGCGGCGAAGGCGCGCAAGCTCGGCCTCGCTCTCGCCCTCGGCTTCCGCATCGCGCTGCTCTTCGCCATCTCCTGGATCGTCCAGTTGAAGGATCCGGTGATGACGCTCTTCGGGCACCCGCTGTCGATCAAGGACATGATCCTGATCGTCGGCGGCGGCTTCCTGATCTACAAGGCGGTCAACCACATCCACGAGGAGGTGGAGGAGGACGCGCCGGGCGAGATGGCGGCGGCGGCGTCCAACGCCTTCGCGGCGGTGGTCGGCCAGATCATCATCATCGACATCGTCTTCTCGCTCGACTCGATCATCACCGCCGTCGGCCTCGCCCAGGACGTCGCCGTGATGATCGCGGCGGTGATCATCGCCGTCGGCGTCATGTACGTCGCCTCCGGGCCGGTCTCCGCCTTCATCCATCGCCATCCCACCACCAAGGTGCTGGCGCTCGCCTTCCTGCTGCTGATCGGCATCGCGCTGGTCGCCGACGGTCTCGGCTTCCACCTCGAGCGCGGTTACATCTATGCGGCGATGGCCTTCTCGGCCGGCGTCGAGGCGCTCAACATCCTGGCCAAGAGCCGCAAGGCGAAGCGGCGGCAGGCGGAGTGAGGCGCGGCCGCGCGGCCGCCGCGGCGAGTTCGAAACGACGGATACCGGGCGGCGATCCGACCGCCCGTCAGGGAGAGACGACATGGTCCACGGCATTCGCGTCCACGAGACCGGCGGTCCGGATGTGCTGCGCTACGAGAGCTTCGACGTCGCCGCGCCGAAGCCGGGCGAGGCGCGCATCCGCCACACGGCGATCGGCCTCAACTTCATCGACTGCTACTTCCGCTCCGGGCTCTACCCGGCGCCGGCCGGCCTGCCGCTGGTCCCCGGCAACGAGGGCGCCGGCACGGTGGTGGCGGTGGGCGAGGGGGTGACCGGCGTCGCCGTCGGTGACCGCGTCGCCTATGTCGGGCCGCTCGGCTCCTATGCCGAGGAGCGCAACGTGCCGGCCGATCGGCTGGTCAAGGTGCCGGACGGCGTCGCCGACGACGTCGCGGCGGCGGCGATGCTCAAGGGCATGACGGCACAGTATCTCCTCAAGCGCACCTTCAAGGTCGGGCCGGGGACGACGCTGCTGTTCCACGCCGCGGCGGGCGGTGTCGGCCAGATCGCCGGCCAGTGGGCGAAGCACCTCGGCGCCACGGTGATCGGCACCGCCGGCGGACCGGACAAGGTGGCGCTCGCCAAGACGCGCGGCTACGACCACGTCATCGACTACCGCAAGGACGATTTCGTCGCCGCGGTGAAGGATCTGACCGGCGGCAAGGGCGTCGACGTCGTCTACGACTCGGTCGGCAAGGACACGTTCCCGAAGTCGCTCGATTGCCTGAAGCCCTTCGGCCTGTTCTGCTCCTTCGGCAACGCCTCCGGTCCGGTGCCGCCGTTCTCGCTGCAGGAACTGGCGAGCCGCGGCTCGCTCTTCGCGACGCGCCAGACGCTCTTCACCCACATCGGGCCGCGTGCCGTGCTCGAGGAGATCGCCGGTGATCTCTTCGCGGTGATCGCGTCCGGCGCGGTGGAGATCCCGCTCTCCAAGCGCTGGAAGCTCGCCGAGGCCGCCGACGCCCACCGGGCGCTGGAGGCACGGGCGACCACCGGCTCGATGGTGCTGATCCCCTGAGCGAGGCCGACATGACCGGATCGCCGGCGCGGCGCGTCGATCTCGTGGTGCTGCTCCACGGGGTGGGCGCGTGCGGCGAGAACCTCGCACCGCTCGGACGTGCCTGGGCGCGGCGTTTCGACGGCGTCCACTTCACCGCGCCCGATGCGCCCTTCACCTTCGACGACGATCCGGCGCTCAGGCAATGGTATTCGCTCACCGGGGTGATGCCGGAGAACCGGGCCGGGCGGGTCACGGCGGCGGCGGCGGCTTTCGACGCGGTGATCGACGCCGAGATCGCGCGAGCCCGGACGACGACCGAGCGAACGATGCTGGTCGGCTTCTCGCAGGGCGGCAGCATGGCGCTCGACGCGGTGGTGCGGGGCCGTGGGTTCGCCGGCCTGCTCGCGCTCTCCACCCGACTGGCAACGGCCCCGTCGCGCCGGCTCGACGGCTTGCCGCTGCGTGTCGTCCACGGCGACGCCGACGGTGCCGTCCCGTTCCACGAGGGAGAGCGGATCCGCGACGCCTTCGCCGCGGTCGGGGCGCGGGTCGATCTCGTCCGCATTCCCCGCGGCGACCACGGCATCGGCCCGGCAACGGCGCGGGCCGGCCTGGCGTTCCTGCGGGAAATCGTGGAGGGGACGGTGGTCGGCTGAGCCGGGCCTTGCTCATGTCATGTGTCGATGCCACATTGACCGAAGCGTTTCAGGATCGGATCGAAATGGCGACGAACACCGGCGATGCCCATCGGGTTGGCGCAGTGAAGGAGCGGGCTCAGGTGAAGAACCCGCTGACGGGTCGCTACGTGAAGATCGATACCAATACCGGCCGGATCATTGCGAACAAGAAGACAGACGGTCCCTACAAGGGGATACGCGACCTCACGAAGGCAAAGTGATGCCGCTCGTCTTTTCGCCCTTGACCGAAGAGACGATTTCCACGCCTCCCAAGACTTTTCTCCCTCGCCATGCATTTCTTATGCGGCAGTTGGGTGATCCCCACGATGTCGACACCGCGATGGTCGACATCGTCCGAGAAGTGTTCGAGGCGAGAAATCATCCGTGTGTGGATGCGGACGGCAACATCGGCGGCGGCGATTTTCTGGAGCGTATCCTCGGGTTGATCCGGTCGACAGGGTTCACGATCGCCGTATTTTCCGAACACACACGTCCGACCGCCTTCGCCAACATCGCGCTCGAGCTTGGATTTGCGGCGATGTGCGGCAAGCCTCTGGTCATCGTCAAATCGAAAGCCGCCAAGGCTCCTTCCGACCTGACGCGGACCGATTGGATCGAGTACGACCCTGCCGATCCGGTGGCGTTCCGACGCAAGCTGAATCAGGCGGCCGATCAGATCGCACAGGTCGTCGAATACGAGCATACTCTGCTCGCGACGGCACTAGAAGCTCGGAAGATGGACTGCGCCATAGCATTCGAGCGTGCGAACAAAGGATGGTTGCTGTCCGGCGAGCTGCGATTCGTCGATGCGGCACAGACCATTCTGGATCGTCTGACGGTCACCGCCCTCGAACCCGATGCAATCGATGATCTCTCGCGATTGATCGACGAGGTCAGGACCTTCGTTCGTATGGCACGCCGAGCCGCATAGCCCTCACCCCACCGCGGTGCCCTTCAGGTCGTAGGCGTCGGCGGCTTCGATCTTCACGGTGACGGTCTCGCCGGGGCGCAAGGGTCGGTGAGACGCGATGTGGACGGTGCCGTCGATCTCGGGGGCGTCCCATTTGGTGCGGCCCTTGGCGACGGTCGGGCCGACCTCGTCGACGATGACGGGCAAGCGGCGGCCGACACGGCCTTTCTGGATGCGGGCGGCGATCGGCTGCTGGTGCGCCATCAGGCGGTTCCAGCGCTCCTGCTTGACCTCCTCCGGCACCGCGTCGGGCAGGTCGTTGGCCACCGCGCCCTTCACCGCCTCGTATTTGAACGCACCGACGCGATCGAGCTTCGCTTCGCTCAGCCAGTCGAGCAGCGCCTGGAAATCCTCTTCCGTTTCGCCGGGGAAGCCGACGATGAAGCTCGAGCGGACGGCGAGGTCGGGCACCTGACGGCGCCAGTTGGCGATGCGCTCCAGCGTCTTCTCCTGCGCCGCCGGACGCTTCATCGCCTTCAGGACCGGGGTCGCGGCGTGCTGCAGCGGGATGTCGAGATAGGGGAGGATCTTTCCCACCGCCATCAGCTCGATCACCTCGTCGACGTGCGGGTAGGGGTAGACGTAGTGGAGGCGGACCCAGACGCCGAGGTCGCCGAGTTCGCGCGAGAGATCGAGGAACTTCGCCCGGACCTCGCGGTCCTGCCAGGGGGAGGCGGCGTAGCGCAGGTCCTGGCCGTAGGCGGAGGTGTCCTGAGAGATGACCAGGATCTCCTTGACGCCGGCCTTCACCAGTTTCTCGGCCTCGCGCAGCACCTCGTTCGCCGGGCGCGAGACGAGGTCACCGCGCAGATGCGGGATGATGCAGAAGGTGCAGCGGTTGGAGCAGCCCTCGGAGATCTTGAGATAGGCGTAGTGGCGGGGCGTGAAGCGCACGCCCTGCGCCGGCCCCAGATCGACGAAGGGGTCGTGGGCCGGCGGCACGGCGGCGTGCACCGCCTCGACGACGCTGTCGTAGGCCTGGGGTTTGGTGATCGCCAGGAGGTTCGGGTACTTCGCCTCGATCTCGCCCGCCTCGGTGCCCATGCAGCCGGTGACGATGACCTTGCCGTTCTCGGCCATGGCCTTGCCGATGGCGTCGAGGCTCTCGGCCTTGGCGCTGTCGAGGAAGCCGCAGGTGTTGACCACCACGACGTCGGCGCCGGCGTGGGTCTTGGTCAGCTCGTAGCCCTCGGAACGCAGATGCGTGACGATGCGCTCGCTGTCGACGAGGTTCTTGGGGCAGCCGAGGCTGACGAAAGAGATCTTGGGCACGCGTCCATCGGGCGCGGCGGTCTTGGTCGCGGTGTCGGTCATGGGCGGGACAATTGGGGCGGAACCGCGCGGAATGCAAGGGCCGAAGGGCCCATCCGGGTCAAGCGACGCGATCCCCGGTGAGGGCGGCGAGCGCCGTCTCGACCATGTCGGCGACGCCGGTGTCGTCGCCGACGGTCGCGACGTGGTGGAGGACCGACGGGGTCTTGGCCACGCAAGCCGCGACGTCGTCGAGGGCGTGGGTGCCGGCGGAGACGAAGAGGCCGACGACGATCTCGGCGCCCGCGCCGATCACTTCTTCGAAGAACGGCGCCTCCTCGATGAAGCCGAGGTGGAGGCGGGTGTCGAGGCGATAGCCGAGATCGGCGGCGATCGCTTCCGAGGCGAGGCGGGAGCCGGCGTCGCCCGATCCCGAGCCGTGGGCGATCAGCGCGATCGAGAAGTCCTTGGGCTCGCGCCCGCCCTGCATCGAGGCGATCGAGCGCAGACGGTGTTCGATGAGGTCGATCAATCGCGGATCGAGGCCGAAGACCGGTAGGATCTCGGTGTCGCCGAAGCCGCTCTCGCCGAGGAGCTTGGGCAGCTTCACCCGGACGAAGAAGCCGTTGGCCATGAACAGCGGATAGACCGCCACCCGCTCCCCGGCGGCCCCGAGGCGGGCGTGCGCCTCGGCGAAGGTCTCGGGCCGTTTCAGCGTCGCCCAGTCGACGGGAAGGTCGAGCCGCTTGGCGAGCCGTTCGGCCAGCCGACGCACCGTCTCGTCGCGCGGATCGGCGCCGCCGTCGCCATGGGCGACGACGAGGAGGGCGGTGGGCGGAAAACGCGAGTCGATCATGCGGGACCTTCCGGACGAAACGGATTCTTCCCACATGGGACGTGAAGACGCGGTTTCCAGGGTCTCGCCGGCCGGTCGACGCCGGGCGACCGGTCGGGGCGGTGCGACCCCCGCCTCACTTCAGCGGCTTGCCGGTGACCGCCACTGCGTCGCCGTCGGAGGCGAAGCGCCAAACGAGGGCGTGGCCCCTGCGGTCGGCCATGGAACGGGCGAAGGCGATGGTGGCGGCGAGCGTCCTGGCCTGTTCGTCGGCGTCGGGGCCGGTGAGGAGCTCGGCGACCTTGTCGAGGCCGCGGGCCTTCACCGTGATCGCGCCCTTGGCGCCGGCCGGACCGGCGCTCAGGCGGCCGTCGAGGGAGAGGTCGTATAGTTGGCCGATCAGGCGGTTGCCGTCGAGAACGACCTCGACGGCGCCGCGGGGCAGGAACAGGGCGGCGACCTTCGCCTCCTGCTCGTCGCTCAGCGGCTTCTTCGCCGAGAAATCGGCGCTGTCGAGGAAGACCGAGATCGGCGTGGCGAGGTCGTAGCCGGAGACGTGGCCGGCGAGGGCGAAGTCGCGCGGCACCAGCTTGTTCGCCCATTTCGGCATGAACAGCGACCAGGCCTGGAAGCCGGTGACGCCCATGGCCATGCCGAAGCGGCCTTCGCGGGTGAGGCCGGCGAGATCGAGGTCGATCGCCGCCTTCTCGGCCTTGGCGACGACGAAGGGCGATTCGAGCGAGAAGTCCTTGCCCTCGACCTTCTGGGTGATCGCCTCGAAGACCGGCATGGCGGCGGCGAGCTTCGCCTTGAGCGCGCCCTGGCGGGTGGTGAAGTCCTCGGGCTCGTGGTGGGCGACGAGATGGGCCCACAGGTCGAGAAGGGCGGAATTTCGCAGGCCGCGGATGCCGACGACGTTGTCCTGGCGGCCGCCGTTCAGGGCGATGCGCATGTCGGGGATGCCCGCGGCCATGCCGCCGGCGAGGGCGACGGCGTAGACCATCGAGCCGGTCGACTGGTGGGCCGCCACGTCGAGCACGCCGGGCATCGCGGTGGTCCGCGACGAGCCCTGCACCGACACGTCCGAGGACGTGCTCTCGGAGGAGACGGTGACGGCCTCGCCCGGCTTCTTGATCGTCGAGGTCGCCGACACCTTGCCGAACCGGCCCTTCATCGACGGGCTGGCGCCGGTCGCGGGATCGAAGATCGTTTCGAAATCGATGCCTTCGGTGAGGAGTTCGGTACGCTGGCCTTCGATGTCGGCGACGAGTTTCGGGATGCGGTAGTCCCAGACGCGCCAGGTGCCGTCGCCGCGCGGACCGAGCGCCAGCGAGACCGGGTCCCACTCGAAGGCGATCTTCTTCGCCTCCTCGGCCGGCGCGTAGGCGAGGAGACGGCGGATCAGCAGGGCGAAGTCGACGCTCGCCCGATAGTGATCGGCCTCGGGAACGACCTTCACCACGGCCGGCTCGCCGGCGGGGGCCTTGCCGAAATAGGTCTCGCCGATCGCCTGCAGGCGGGCGGCCTCCTCCTGGGTCGCCTGGGCGGCGGCCGGCAGGGCGGAGGCGGCGAGGAGGACGGCGGCGAGGGCCGATCCGAGGGAAAGGGACAGCCGAGCGCGCATGACGCCTCCGATCCGGCGCGACCTCGCGCCCCTTTTGAGCCGGCGCGACCTCGCGCCAGGAGGCGACAGTAGCGAGAGAGCGAGGGCGAGTTCAATCGCCTCGGGCGCGCGATCTCGGCGATGTGACGGTGCGAACCAGCGGCCGGAACCGCCGAAGCCGAGGCCCGAAACGAACGAAGGGCCCGACGGTGACCGTCGGGCCCTTCTCGAAACTGGCTCCGCGAGCAGGACTCGAACCTGCGACCATTCGATTAACAGTCGAACGCTCTACCAACTGAGCTATCGCGGATCACGCCGAGGCGTGTTGCGGCGCGGTCTATAGCAAGGTCGTTCCGGCTTGCCAAGCCCGTTCGACATCTCCTGTGGACGGAGGACGGCATCCGGGCTCGGAACGCGAGGCGGCCGGCGGGTGCTCCACGGCGGAAAACGGCGCCGTCCGGCGGTCGTGCGACGAGGGGACCGAGGGTGACGAATCTGCGACACTGCATTCGTACGCCGCGCTACGCGCTCGCCGGCATCGTCCTCGCCGTCTCACCGGAGCCTTTCCATGTCCGCCGCCGCATCACCGCCGATCTGCGACTTCGTCTTCGGCGGGGCGCGCTCGGGCAAGACGGCCCTGGCGCTGGAACGGGCGGAGGCGAGCGGGCTCGAGCCGGTCATGTTGGCGACGGCGGAGGCGCTCGACGCGGAAATGAGCGACCGCATCGCCGCCCACCGGGCCGAACGCGGGCCGCGATGGTCGACGATCGAGGAGGGGCGCGACCTCGCCGGCGCGCTCGAACGCGCCGCCGGAGCCGGACGGATCGTGGTGGTCGACTGCCTGACCCTGTGGCTCTCCAACCTGATGGCGGTGGAGGCGAACATCGACGTGGAGATCGATCGGCTCTGCGAGGTGCTCGCCGGCCTCGCCGGGC
>CALMYM010000241.1 GCA_937873675.1 uncultured Alphaproteobacteria bacterium
CGTCGCCGCGCACGAAGGCGGTGTGATCGGGCAGCCGCCGGGCCGTCTGGGTCAGGAAATGGGCGAGGTTCATCCCCCGCCGCGAGATGCGCGCGACGCCGCCGACCGGACCGGCCTCGCTCATCGCGTCCGCTCCAGGATCGAGACGTAGTTGGCGACCGCCGCGCCGCCCATGTTGAAGACGCCGGCGAGGCTCGCCCCGTCGAGCTGCATGTCGCCCGCCTCGCCGGCGAGCTGCATCGCCGCCATGACGTGCTGCGACACGCCGGTCGCGCCGATCGGGTGACCGCGCGACTTCAGGCCGCCGGAGAGGTTGACCGGCAGCCGCCCGCCGCGCCGCGTCGCCCCCTCGCGCGCCACCTTCCAGCCCTCGCCGGGGGCGGCGAGCCCCATCGCCTCGTATTCGATCATCTCGGCGACGGTGAAACAGTCGTGGGTCTCGACGAGATCGAGATCGTCGATGGTGAGCCCGGCCGCCGCGAGCCCCGCCCGCCAGGCGCGATGGGCTCCGTCGAAGGCGATCGGGTCGCGGCGCGACAGCGGCAGGAAGTCGTTCGCCTGGACGCGGGCGCGGATGTCGATCGTGCGGGCGAGGCCCGCCGCCGTCTCGGCGTCGGCGACGACCAGCGCCGCGGCACCGTCGGAAACGAGCGAACAGTCGGTACGGCGCAGGGGCCCGGCGACCAGCGGGTTCTTGTCCGACACCGTGTTGCAGAAGTCGAAGCCGAAGTCCTTGCGCATGTGGGCGAAGGGGTTCCGCACCCCGTTCTCGTGGTTCTTGGCGGCGATCATCGCCAGCTCGGCGCTGCGGTCGCCGTGGCGCTGGAAATAATGGGCGGCGATCTTGCCGAAGATACCGGCGAAACCGGCGTCGACCGCCGCCTCCTCGCGCCGATAGCAGGCGGAGAGCAGGATCTCGCCGACCTCCGCCGTCGGCGTCGCCGTCATCTTCTCGGCGCCGACCACCAGGGCGATCCGCCCGCGCCCGCTCTCGATGAAGTCGAGCGCCGCGTTGAGCGCCGCCGAGCCGGTGGCGCAGGCGTTCTCCAGGTGGACGGCGGGCACGTGCGCCAGCTCCGGCACCGCGGTTCCCACCAGCGACGCTTCGAAACCCTGGCGCGAGAAGCCGTTGTTGTAGGTGCCGACGGTGATGAAATCGACATCGGCCGTCCCGATCCCGGCATGCGTCAGCGCCTCGCCGGCGACGCGGCCGATCAGGCTCTCGACGTCCGGATCCTCGAGCTTGCCGAAGGGCGAATGGGCCCAGCCGACGATCGCGGCGGTGGTGCGGGTCATGGGCGTCTCCTGTCGGGCCCGTCGGTCGCGCGATGCGCCTCGGGCCTCGTTCTCGATCTTCGCCGGCCTCGTTCCGCCGCTCGCTCGGAAGCGTGGTCACACGCCCCCGAGCGAACGACGGCGGAAGCCGTTTCGGATCGATTTGTAGACCCCGCGACGGAGCCGGGGAAGCGCCTCGTCGCACCTTCCGCGGGACAAGGGACATGAAGACCAGCGGCGACCGTCCCTGCTCCCCTTGCGGGAGAAGGTGCCCGAAGGGCGGAGGAGGGGGCTGGGCCTTGCCCGGATGGGGCGCGTCCGTGGTGTGCGCCCGTCGCCGCTTCGCGGCGCCCCCTCATCCGAGTACGTCGTGGCCACCTTCGCCCACGAGGGGGCCTTCGCGTCGTTCGATGGAATGTTCGTTCGGTGCTTCGCGCGATGGTTCGAGGCCCCGCTCGCGCGGGGCACCTCACCATGAAGCGCAGAACCTGTTTCGAAAAATCGAGGTCCCTCATGGTGAGGTGCGAGCGCAGCGAGCCTCGAACCATCGCGTAGGGCGCCGAAACAGGTCCCCGCGAAGGTCCCGCGAGGGGTAGAGAAGATGTGCGCCCGAACCGCCTCGCACGGCCGATACGAACTCAGACGCCGCCGCTGTGGACGATCTGGTAGTAGACCGCTTCCAGCTCGTTCTTGTGCTTCGTCTCCTCGTTGGCGAGGAAGAGGAAGACGTTGCGCAGCGCGCCCGGCGGCGTGGCCTCGGCCAGCGCGGTGTACTGCTCCATCGCGGCGTGCTCGCGCGCCAGCGCGTATCGCAGCACCGCCTGATCGTCGGGTTTGTCGCCGAGGTCGGGCAGATGGATGCAATCGGAGAACTTGCGGTCGCTCGCCGGCCGTTCGATCTCGGTCTCCAGCACCGCCTCGACGTCCTCGCGGCCCGCGAGCCCCGAGAAGAGGTCGAGATGCTGCTGCTCCTCGGCGACCAGCTCCTCGACCAGATAGCGGATGCTCTTGCTCACCTTGGGCGCCAGATCGGCGTAGAAATCGCGCGCCGTGCGCTCGAACTCCGTCGCGACGGCGAGGACGTCCCTCAGGTTGGTGAGGGACTTCAGCTTGGCGTGGCCTCTACCTTCGGGCATCGGTTCAAGTCCTCGAGATCGTCTGTTCCGAAAGGACGGCGGCGATGCTCGCCGCCACCCGATGGCCGTCGGCCACCGCGTGCACCACGTCGGGACCGGCGACGCAGTCGCCGGCCGACCACAGCCACGGCACCGAGGTGCGGCCGTCCGCATCGATGGCGATGCGGCCGCGGTTCCAGGTGAGTTCCTCGGTCAGCGCCTCGCCGAGCAGCGAGACGTCGGCCGCCTGACCGATCGCCTCGATCACCATCTCGGCCGGATGGAAGATCTCGTCGCTCTCGTCGTAGCTCGGCGCGAAGCGGCCCTTGTCGTCGAAGATCGACTTGACCCGCCAGGTGCGGAGCCCGGTGACCCGGCCGGCGTCGTCGACGACGATCTGTTGCGGCCCGCGGGCGTCGAAGATCGGGATGCCCTCTTCGCCGCACTCCTTCACTTCCTCCTTGTCGGCGAGGAAGTGGGGGAGATCCTCGAGCGCCGTCACCGTGACGTCGACCATCCCGTGGATCTGCTTCTGCAGCCGGGCGAGCGAGCGGGCGATGTCCATGGCGACGTTGCCGCCGCCGATCACCACCGCGGACTTCGGCACGTCGAAGGCCTCGCCGTCGGTGATGAGGCGCAGGAGTTCGACCGCCTTGCGCACTTGGCTGTGTTCGGACCCGGGGATCCGGGTCGAGCGGCCGAGATGCAGGCCGATCGCCAGCACCACCGCATCGTTGGCGGCATGCAGGTCGGCCATGGTGACGTCGCGTCCGATCGGCGTGTCGCAGCGGATGTCGACGCCGAGCGACGCGATGACGTCGACGTCGCGGTCGAGGCTGTCGTAGGGCAGGCGGTATTCCGGGATGCCGTAGCGGGTCATGCCGCCGGCCGCATGGCGCGCCTCGTAGACGGTCACCGCGTGACCCGCCTTGGCGAGGTCGAAGGCGGCGGTGAGGCCGGCCGGACCGGCGCCGACGACGGCGATCTTGCGCCCGGTCGCGGGAGCCGGCCGGCCGACGATCTCGCGCACCTTCTCCTGCGGCACCTGATCCATGATGTGGCGCTTCAGCCAGCGGATGGCGACCGCCTCACCCTCGTTGTGCACGGCGCAGGCGGTCTCGCACTTGTGGGTGCAGACGCGGCCGCAGGTGTTGGAGAAGGGGTTGGTCTCGTAGAGCAGGGCGACGCCGCGCTCGTAGTCGCCGTCGCGCACCGCTTCGATGTACTGCGGGATCGACATGTGCGCCGGGCAGGTGGCGATGCACAGGCCACAGGAGACGCAGCGGTCGGCCTCGAGCTTGGCGCGCTCGACGTCGTAGCCGGCGACGATCTCGTCGAAGTTGGAGATCCGGGCTTCGGGCTCCAACTCGTCCATCGGCACGCGTTCGAGCGACGTCAGATGGTGGCCCTCGGCGCAGACGTAGCCGTGTTCGGAGCCGTCCCAGCTCTTGGCGTCGACGCCGGGGATGAAGCGGAAGGCGTCCGGATCGGCGTCCACCCACTTGTAGGCGTTGGACATGGTGAGCGAGCCGGTCATGCAGACGTCGACGCACAGCGCGCACCAGCAGCAGCGGCCGTAGTCGATACGCGGCCGGAGCCCGGAATCACCGTGCCGGGTCGGGATCGCCTCGACCGGCACCATGTCGATGGCGCCGTTCTGACAGATCGTCTCGCAGGTGCCGCAGCCGATGCACTTTTCGACATCGTTCTTGTGGAAGCCGCGATAGCGCGGGGCCGCCTCGCGATTGAGCGGATCGCGGATCGACACCGGATCGCGGAACAGGTTCTTCCAGGCGAGGAAGGGGGATAGGACGTCGCGCATGACCGGCTACCTTTCGATCTCCGGCGGATAGGTGTGCAGCGACACCATCAGCGCCGCCACGTCCGCGATGTTGGTACCCGGGATGAGATGCTCGAGCAGCGCCATCGCATGGGTGTAGGAAGGGCCGCGCACGTTGATGCGCCGCGGATAACCGCTGCCGTCGGTCACGGTGTAGTAGCCGTATTCGCCGCGCGAGCATTCGCCCCGCACATAGGTCTCGCCGCGCGGGATCTTCCAGTGCAGCACGTTCGGCAGCTTCGCCGTCAGCGGCCCGGTGCGCGGCATCTTGGCGAGGATCTGGCGGATCAGGTCGACCGACACCGCCACGTCGCGCCGGCGCACGTCGGCGCGGGTGTACATGTCGGACGCCGTCCCCGTCACCGGCTCGAAGCTGAGCTCGGGATAGACGAGATAGGGGTGATCCTTGCGCACGTCGTTGGGCAGGCCCGCGGCGCGCGCGTTGGGACCGGTGACGCCGTAGCGGTCGATCAGATCGACCGGAATGACGCCGACGCCCCTGGTGCGCTTCTTGAAGACCGCATTGTGGAACATGACGTCCTCGACGTCCGCCAACGTGCGCTCGACTTCGCGAAGCGTCTCCTCCATGCGGCCGTCGAAGCCGTCCGGCAGGCCGTCGCGCACGCCGCCGGGCAGGATGAACATGTGGTAGATGCGCGCCCCGGTCAGTTCCTCGAAGCGATCGAGCATCAGGTCGCGGACATAGGTCGTCCACTGGCCGATGACGCCCATGCCGAGGGCGCCGGCCTGTCCGCCGAGATACATCATGTAGCTGTTGATGCGCCCCATCTCGAGGATCATCGTGCGGATCCACGCCGCCCGTTCCGGCGCCTCGATGCCCGCCAGTTCCTCGATCGTCGCGGCGTAGCAATATTCGTTGAAGTCCGGCTCCGGCACGCAGACGCGGCAGACGATCGGGAAGACCTGGATGAAGGTCCGTCGCTCCATCAGCTTCTCGAAGCCGCGGTGGAGATAGCCGACGTGGGTCTTGCCCTCGACCACCTCGTCGCCGCAGACGGTCAGTTCGACCGACATGTTGCCGGTGATGCCGGGATGCTGCGGACCCTGCCAAAGCTTTAGATATTTACCCGACGAAAGATCGATCGCCGGCGCGGTCGCCGCCGTCGATCCGCCGAGGGAAGTCGTCGCCCGTCCGGTCATTTCGAGCCCCCCTGCGTGCCCATGCGCTCCCGCATGTGGGTCGCCGGATCGGTGGTGCCGCGTCCCGCCCGGTGTTCGAAGTTCTCATGCGCGAACTTCAGCGTGTCGAAGTCGCGCCGGTAGGGCGGGATGTCGACCCAACCCTCGAGGATGAACTCCTCGTCGAGGCGCGGGCTGCCGGGGAAGGGGATGCCGAACATCTCCTTCAGCTCCCGCTGATAGGTCGCCGCCGTCGGCCACAGATCGTGGATGCTCTCCATCTCCGGCTCGTCGCGCGGCAGCATCACCCTGAGGCCGATGTCGCGGGCGCGCGCCCGGTCGTGGACGAGATAGGTGAGCTGGAACAGGTTCTCCTCGATCCAGTCGACGGCCGTCAGCAGGACGAGGTGGGTGAACCCCTCGCGGTCACGCAGGTGGACGATGAGCGGACGCAGCGTCTCGCGCTCGACGGTGACGAAGGCGAGGTCGGGCCGTTGCTCGGTGATCGGGCCGAGCGGGAACCGTTCCTTCAGGTTCTCGAGAAGTGTCCGCATGGCCTCACCAATTGTAATCCGGCATGTCCCAGTCGTGGATGACCCGCTTCTGGTTGGCCTTGTACCATTCGAAGTTCTGGGCGTAGAGGTTGGCCCCTTCCGCCTTGCCGGCGCGGATGATCCGCTTCAGCTCTTCGAAGCCGGCGAGCAACGCCTCGGGGCGCGGCATGCAGCCGGCGATGTAGACGTCGACCGGCAGGTACTCGTCGAGCTTCTTGATGGTGTTGTAGCTGTCCCAGTACATGCCGCCGTTGATCGTGCAGGAGCCGAGCCCGACGACGTATTTCGGGCTCTGCATCTGCTCGTAGGAACGGATCGCCCGCTTCAGCGTCTTCACCGACAGGTAGCCGGAGATGACGAAGAGGTTGGCCTGGCGCGGCGTCGGCCGCCACTGGATACCGTAGCGATAGGCGTCGAAGCGCGGCGTCATCAACGGCCGCATCTCGATGGCGCCGCAGCCGGTGCCGAAGCCGAGGATCCACAAGGATTCCGAGCGCGCCCAGTTGAACAGGTCCTCGACGATCTTGACGTAGGACCCGGGCCGAACCTCCGGCCGGGCGTCGCAGTAGTAGTCCTGGATCGGATCGACCTCGAACTCGAGGCCGTCGGGACCTTTGACGACCCGCTTCTTCAGCTCGTCCTTGACCGGGACTCGGCGCACGAGGGTGTCTTCGTCTCGCATCACGGCCTCACACGATGAGAATGGCGGCGATACCGATCGGCACCGCCCAGATCAGGAACCAACGGATCGACTGCTCGACGCGGAAGCGCGGGAAGACGACGCCGACGAACGCCGAGAACAGGTAGAGCAGGAAGACCTTCACGAAGAAGACCGGCCAGCTCGTCGCCCCGCCGAAGAACAGGTTCATGTAGATGACCATCTTGGCGACCGGGAAGATCGCCCGGTTGGTCTGCATCAGCGCCAGATAGGAGGAGTGGTACTCGGTCGGCGGGCCGATCGGGATCTCCTGCGGCGCCAGCACGACGTCGAACGGCGGCCGCATCATCGAGCCGAGGAACGACAGCATCGCGGCGGCGACGGCGAGCGGATTGGTGAAGACCGTCCAGTGCGTGAAGCCGCCCTGCTGCGCCGCGACGATGTCGGTGACCGACAGCGTCTGGTACTGCAGCGCCACCGCGAACACCGCGAGCGCCAGCGGCAATTCCGCCGCGGTGACCTGCGACAGGCCACGGCTGACGCCGATCGCCGCATGCGGATGGCCGCTCTCGCCGGCGCCCAGCGCCATGCCCAGCGTGCCGAAGAAGATGAAGTAGAGCGCCAGGATGAGGTCGCCGGCGAACGACAGGTTGGAGAACATCTCCGACCCGTAGATGCTGGGGACGAACAGCAGCAGTCCGACGCCGCCCGACAGCCGGAACACCGGGCCGAGGTAGTACATCACGCCGTGGGTGATGTGGGTCCTGAGCGCGTAGTTCTTCAGGAGGTCGACGTAGTTCTGCCAGATCGGGATGCCGTGCCGGCGCCCCGCCCGCGCCCCGATCTTCTGGATCAGGGCGGTGAGCAGCAGTCCGTAGTTGAGGACGATGAACAGCGTCAGCAGGGCGTAGGGGATCTTCATCCAATCGAAGGTCATGGCCGGACCCCCATGGCTGCCAGATAGACGACCACGACGAAGGCGACGACCTGGAAGGCGTAGACCTGGCCGTTACCGGTGTAGAAGCGGCGGGCGAAGCGCGCCGTGCCCGGCAGGGGGTCCATCTGCGCCTGCCAGAAGCGTTCGAACCAGGGTTCGGCGAGGAAGCCGACGGCGCGCTTGTACGGGGCGAAGAAGTTCCACGCGAAGTGGGTGGTCTCCGGCCGATAGGGCCGCTCGGCGGCGAAGACGATGTTGAACTGCTTCACCAACTGCGCCCGGTGGTTCAGGAAGACGAGCCACAGGAACAGCACGACGAAGATCACGCCGACGATGATCATGATGGCGATCGGGTTCCAGTAGCCGTAGGCGCTGGTGATCGTCGTGCCTTCCCAGTTCAATCCGTGCTGGGGCATGAACCGGCCGATGAAGTCGTCGACCCTGCGCAGCGCCAGCCCGGGGAAGATGGCGAAGCCGATGAGGAAGGCGACGTACATCATCTGCGGGATGATCAGCCAGATCGGCGCTTCTTTGACCTGCCGGTGCTCGTCCTTGAGCTGCCCCAGGAAGATCGTGTGGATCAGCCGGAACAGGTAGAGGAAGGCGATCGGGCCGGAGAGGAAGATCACCGCCATCGGCAGGCGCACGTCGCTGTCCATGATCGCGTTGTAGAAGATCCAGCGGCCGCCGAAGCCCGACAGCGGCGGCACGCCCGACATGGCGATGATCGAGACCAGCACCGCGACGAAGGAGAGCGGCATCAGCGTGATGAGACCGCCCATGCGGTACATCTCGCGGGTGCCGGTGCGCTTGGCGACACCGCCGACCGACAGGAACAGCGACGACTTGTAGATGTAGTGGTTGATGACGAACATCATCGCCATCAGCCAGCCGAGATTGTTCATCAGCGCGATGCCGAACACCGCGTAGCCCATCTGGCCGATCGAGGAATAGGCGAGGAGGCGCTTGGCGTCCTCCTGGAAGGCCGCCATCAGATTGCCGATGAGCGCCGAGCCCGCACCGATCCACAGCATCGCGTGGGTGAGGTCGACGCCGTAGAGCGACTGCCGACCGAGATGCATGACCAGCACGAAGAGGCCGAAGAGCCCGGCCTTGAGGAGCACGCCCGAGACCATCGGCGAAACGTCGGTCTCGGCCTCGGCATGGGCGCCGGGCAGCCAGATGTGCACGCCGAGCGCCGCCGTCTTGGTCATGAAACCGGCGGCGAGCAGCAGGAACACCCAGGGCGCGTGCGCCGCGGCGACCTGCTTCAGCCCCTCCACCGGGAAGGTCGCGGTGGTCCCGGCGGCGAGCGCGAAGCCGGCGAGGATGGCGAAGGCGCCGCCGAGCGAGAACACGATGTAGGAGAGCGCGTGCGGCTCGCTCTCCTTGCCGCGCAGGATCAGGAAATACGACCCGACGGTCAGCACTTCCCAGGCGGCGAAGAAGGAGAACGTGTCCTTGGCGACGATCAGCATCGCCAGACCCGCGTACATCAGCATCGCCGACGGGTAGAAGCCGACCCGCCGCCCGTGGGCGAAGGTATAGCTGGCGATGAAGATCACCGCACCGCCGAGGAGGATGATCGCCCCGAAGATCATCTGCATCGGGTCGAAGTGCGGATAGGCGATGACGAAGCCGGCGACGAGCCCGAGGATCGCCACGGTGTTCTTGATCCACGCCGGCAGCCATTCGAGGACCAGGAAGGCGAGGGCGAACATCAACGGCACGACGGTGAGGAGGTTGCCGTAGCGCGACGCCTCGCCCCAGGCATAGGCGACGGCCCAGCCGCCGAGCGCGGTGAGCGCCACGACCGCCACGGCGCCGACCGGCGGCGCCAGGGTCTCGTCCGGCAGCGGCGCCTTGAGGGCGCGGCCGAACCAGCGGAAGAGGTAGCCCGCCTCGAGCAGCGCGCCGACGAGGATCGCCGCGACCACCGCGAAACGGCCGTCGGCGACGAGCGCATGCACCAGCTCCCATTTGGCATAGAAGCCGGGGAAGGGCGGCAGGCCGGCGAGCATGGCGACGAAGGTGGCGAAGGCGAAGATCATGAAAGGATCGCGCCGGAGCGCCGCCCAGGCCGAGAGCTCGCGTGAGGCGACGAGGCCGGAGATCCAGAAGAGCCCGGCCTTGGCCACCGCATGGGCGACGAGGATGCCGCCGCCGATCACCAGATAGCGGTCGCCGAGCAGGTCGCGCAGGCCGATCACCGTGAGCACCAGACCGATCTGGGCGACGGAGGAATAGCCCAGGAGCCGCCGGTCGTCGGTCTGCGACAGGGCGACGAGGTTCGAGCCGACGAAGGTGACGAGGCCGATCGCCGCCGCGACCGGCAGCCACGGCGCGCCGCCGATGCCGATCACCTTGTCGAGCGCCCACAGCGCCGCCGTCGACGAGGCGGCCGAGAAGCCGGGATGGGCGGCCTGATAGACGTCGAGCGCCCAACCGTTGGCCGGGAACGGCTTCAGCTCGATCACCAGCGCGACGAACAGCAGGAAGAAGGCGAGCGCCGCCGCGCCGCCCGCCGCCGCGACCGGGGCACCGATCATGTCGTCGAGGTTGAGGCTGCCGCTCGCGTGGTAGACGAAGATGATGCCGATCAGCATCAGGATCGAAACCACCTGCGACACCACCAGATATTTGAAGCCGGCGCCGAGCGCGCGCGGCTCGTCGGAGAGCAGCACCAGACCGCCGGTGGAGATCGCCGTCAGCTCGAAGAAGACGAAGAGGTTGAAGACGTTGCGGGTGAGAATGAGGCCCGAGAGCGCCATCACCGAGACCAGGTACACCGCCATGGCGCGATGCCCGAGCCGCATCAGCGCCTCGCGCATGTAGACGGCCGACAGCAGGCCGACGACCGAGACGATCTCGACCAGCACCGCCTCCGGCAGCGCCATGCGCAGGTTGATGGCGAAGGGCGGCGGTGCGCCGGCGGTCATGATGGTGACCGGCACGGCGCCGTCGAAGACGAACGCCCACACCCATTGGCCGCCGATGGCGGTCATGGCCAGGAGAGCGGCCAGGGTGACGACGAAGGCGAGCACACGGGCGCCGTGGTTCAGGAGCCCGACGAAGAACGCCGCGCCCAGCCCGACCGCCAGAATATGAAGGGGGCTCACCATTTCAGCTCCGTGAATTTAGAGATGTCGAGGGAGCCTCTCGTCGCGTGCAGGCGATAGGCATAGGCGAGCATCAGGGCGGTGACGCCG
>CALMYM010000242.1 GCA_937873675.1 uncultured Alphaproteobacteria bacterium
CCATGAGAACGGCGCCGAGACCGGGTAGCGGCCGCACGACGTCGCGGAGAACGGCGGAGAGGGTCGAGGGCATGTCGCGGGGGTCCGTGGCAGTAAGGGCGGGAAGCCGGGAATTCGGCCGCAGCCTGCCAGAGTGCCGACGTTCGGTAAACGTCGCGAAGGACGGATGACGACGATCGTAATCGTTCTCGATGCGGGAAGGATGCGCGAGCGCGGCGTTGCCCTCTCGACAAGCCTCGGGGATATCCGACACAGTCGGTGCCGGCCGCCGAACCCTCGCCGAACGGGACCCCGATGCCGTCGATCGTCCTCTCCCGCCCGTCCCCGCTGCGTCGGGCGCTCGCCCGCCTCGCCCCGGCGTTCGCCCTCCTCCTCGCCGGCTGCGCCAGTCTGGATGATGCGCCGATCAACCGGGCGACCGACGGCACCGGCCAGCCGGCGACCATGGCCGCACTCTTCCCCGACGACGGCGACGGCGAGACGCTCGTCGGCTTGACCTTCTCCGGCGGCGGCACCCGCGCCGCCGCCTTCTCCTTCGGCGTGCTCCAGGCCTTCGCCGAGACCGATCTCGCCGGCCCCGGCGGGCGTGCCTCGAAGCTGATCGACCGCGTCGATTTCGTCTCCGGCGTCTCCGGCGGCTCGGTGACGGCCGCCTATTTCGGCCTGAAGGGGCGCGATGCGCTGACCGACTTCCGCGAGAAGTTCCTGCTGCGCGACGCCGAGGAGGATCTCAACGACAATCCCCTCAATCCCGGCACCTTGATGCGGGTCTACGCCGGCGGCGCCAACGATCGCTCCAATCTGCCGCGTTGGCTGGACCGCAACCTCTTCCACGGCGCGACCTTCGCCCGCCTGCTGGAGAAGAAGCGGCCGACGGTATGGCTCAACGCCTCCGACATCGCCAACCACTCGCCCTTCGTCTTCGAGCCCGACACCTTCCGGTCCTTCTGTTCGGATCTCTCCACCCTGCCGATCTCCGAAGCCGTCGCGGCCTCCGCCGCGGTGCCGGTGATCTTCGCGCCGGTGTCGCTCGAGACCTTCCCCGAGCGCTGTGCCTGGGAGATGCCGCGCTGGGCCCGCTACGCCTCCGAACACGCCGCGGCGCCGGCGCTCCTCAAGGCCAATGCCCGGGCGCTCGCCGCCTATCGTGATCCGGCGAAGATGAAGTACATCCGCCTGCTCGACGGTGGCCTCACCGACAATTTCGGCCTTTCGGGTCTGACCATCGCCCGCGCCGCCGCCGACGCCCCGCATGCGCCGCTGTCGCCGCGCCAGGCGGCGCGCCTGAAACGGGCGATGTTCCTGGTGGTCAATTCCGGGCGCGCCTCGGAGACCGACTGGGCCCGCACCCGCCAGGGGCCGACGGTGACGCCGCTCCTGATGGCGGTGATCGACACCGGCATCGACGCGTCGGTGCGCCAGGGCTTCGACGCCTTCCAGCTGACCATCGCCCGCTGGCAGCAGGACCTCGTCGAATGGCGCTGCAAGCTCTCCCCGGCGGAGGTCGCGCGCTACGTCGGCACCACCAAGGGCTGGAACTGCCGCGACGTGAAGATGCTCTCCGGCGAGGTCGCCTTCGATCAGCTGCCGGATCGCCGCGAGAAGCTCCAGTCGATCGCCACCCGCTTCGTGCTGCCGGCCGAGGCGGTCGATCTGCTGATCGGCGCCGGTCGCGACGCCACCCACGCCAACCCGGTGTTCAACGGCTTCCTCCGGGCGACGCGTCCGCCCGGTGCCGCCGCCCGGCGCACCCTCACCCCCGAGCGCGGGCCGAGGCGGATGCTGACGCCGACGAACTGAAGCGCCG
Source organism: uncultured Alphaproteobacteria bacterium (assembly GCA_937873675.1). Classification (GTDB taxonomy): domain Bacteria; phylum Pseudomonadota; class Alphaproteobacteria; order Rhizobiales; family Ancalomicrobiaceae; genus CALBKH01. Next base: position 1,808 of record CALMYM010000242.1, read on the forward strand.
CCGCCTCCGTTCAGCCGGTCACCCGGCCGCGGGGATCACGCCCCGTCGGTCTTCGGCTTCTTCTTCATCAACCCGCTGCGCCGGCAGATCGCCACGACCTCGCCGCGCTGGTTGAAGCAGCTGTGCTCGAACTCGACGATGCCGGCCTCCGGCCGCGACCGGCTCTCGCGCAGCGAGACGATGCGGGTCGTGACCTTCAGCGTGTCGCCGTGGAACACCGGTTTGGGGAAGCGCACGTCGCTCATGCCGAGATTGGCGATGGTGGTGCCGAGCGTCGTGTCGCCGACGCTCATGCCGATCATCAATCCGAGCGTGAACAGCGAATTGACGATGCGCTGGCCGAACTCGCTCTCGGCGGCGTAATGCGCGTCGATGTGCAGCGGCTGCGGGTTCATCGTCCTGAGGCTGAAGTCCATGTTGTCTTCTTCGGTCACCGTCCGCGACAGGGCGTGACGGAACTCCTGCCCGACATGGAATTCCTCGAAATAGAGACCGGCCATCGGGGGGAACCTTTCGTCGCCAAGGATGTGCTCGCGGGGGTGCGAAGCGGGGTCAGGAGGTGGACGCTTCGGGATCGGCGTCGGCGAAGACGACGAGGACGCGGCCTTTCTCGATCGCCTGCCCCGCGGCGACCTCGATCGCCGCGATGCGTGCGGCGCGCGGCGCGGTGAGCGTATGGAAGAGCTTCATCGACTCGATCGTCACCACGGGCTGCCCCTCGGCGACGACGTCACCGACCGAAACCGCGATCTCGGCCACCAGCCCCGGCATCGCGGCGACCAGCCGTCCCTCGTCTCTGTCGCTCGATCGCCCGTGGACGTCGATCTCGCCGACGTGACGGACCTCCGCCGCGACCTCGCCGGCCCCGAACCGGAGCGCCACCGAGGCCCCGTCTACCACGGCGAGGCCGCGTTCCGGCCGCCCGGCGAGGGTGACGACGTGCTGATCGCCGCGCCGTGCGAGGTCGAGCTCGCACCATGCGTCGTCGAGACGGACCGCCGTCCGGTCGCCGTCGATGCGGACGAGGTGCTCGTGCCGCTCGCCGTCGACCGTGACGCTCACCGGCTGGGTGCAGTCGCGTCCCGACGCGGCCATCAGCCGGAAGCCGCGAAGCGCATGCCAGGGCGTCGCCCCTGCCGCGTCGCGGACATGCACCCGGCACCCGGCCGCGAGCGGGCCGTGGGCGTCGCGCCGCTCGTCCGCCGGGCGCCAACCGTCCGGCCAGGTCCGCGGCAGCAGGCTCGTCGTCGCCGCGCCCTCGGCGAAGGCGGGGGTGGCGACGATGTCGGCGAGGAAGGCGCGATTGGTGGAAAGGCCGAGCACCGCCGTCTCGTCGAGGGCGCGGGCGAGCTTCTTCACCGCCTCGTCGCGCGTCGCGCCGTGGGCGATCACCTTGGCGATCATCGAATCGTAGAAGACGCCGACCCTCGACCCGGTCTCGACGCCGCTGTCGACCCGCACGCCGACGCCCCGCGGCGCGCGCCACGCCGCGATCGTGCCGCTCGCCGGGGCGTAGCCGTCCTGCGGCCGTTCGGCGGTGAGACGCGCCTCGATGGCATGGCCGGTGCGGCGGATCTCGTCCTGGGCGAGGGGGAGGGCCTCGCCGGCGGCGATGCGCAACTGCCACTCGACCAGATCGAGCCCGGTGATCATCTCGGTGACAGGATGTTCGACCTGCAGCCGGGTGTTCATCTCCAGGAAGAAATGCTCGCCGCTCGTCGCGTCGACGAGGAACTCCATGGTGCCGAGATTGCGGTAGCCGATGGCGCGGGCCAGCCGCACCGCGTCGTCGAGGAGGCGCTGCCGCACCGGCTCGGCGAGGTTCGGCGCCGGCGCCTCCTCGAGCACCTTCTGATTGGACCGCTGCACCGAGCAGTCGCGCTCGAACAGGTGGACGACCCGACCGTGATGGTCGGCGGCGATCTGCACCTCGACATGGCGGGCTTCACCGACGAGGCGCTCCATCAGCAGGCGATCGTCGCCAAAGGCGGCCATCGCCTCGCGCCGCGCCGTCGCCACCGCCGCCGCAAGGTCTTCCGCCCGGGTCACCACCCGCATGCCCTTGCCGCCGCCGCCGGCCGAGGCCTTGATCATCACCGGCAGCCCGACCTCCGCCGCCGCCCGCAGGAAGGCCGCATCGTCACCGGTGTCGTCGGAAAAGCCCGGGATGGTCGGAACGCCGGCCGCCACGGCGAGGCGCTTCGCCTCGATCTTCGAGCCCATGGTCGCGATCACCTCGGCCGGCGGACCGACGAAGACGATCCCCGCCGCGGCGCAGGCCGCCGCCAGTTTCGGGTTCTCCGACAGGAAGCCGTAGCCGGGGTGGAGCGCTGCCGCGCCACTGACGCGGGCGGCGCGCAGGATCGCCTCGATGTCGAGATAGCTGTCGCGCGCCGGCGCCGGGCCGATGACGAGCGCCTCGTCGGCCTCGCGCACGTGCGGCGCGCCGGCGTCCGCCTCCGAATGGACGGCGATGGTTCTGAGGCCGAGCCGCCGTGCGGTGCGGATGATGCGTCGGGCGATCTCGCCGCGATTGGCGATCAGCAGGCTGTCGAACATGGCGCCCTCACATCCGATAGACCGGCCGAGGCGCGGTGTCGCGTGGCTCCCCGGCGGCGAGCGACAGGCACAGGCCGAGCACGTCGCGGGTCTGGTCCGGCTCGAGGATCCCGTCGTCCCACAGCCGCGCCGTGGCGTAATAGGGATCGCTCTGTTCGGTGAACTGCTCGCGCGTCCGTCGGTCGAGATCGGCGATGACGCTCTCGTCCGCCGCCCCCTTCAGGCTCGCCCGCCTCAGGTCGGTGACCACGGTCGCCGCCACCTCCGGGCTCATCGTGGCGATGCGCGAATTCGGCCAGGAGAACAGGAAGCGCGGCCGGAAGCCGCGGCCGCACATGCCGTAGTTGCCCGCCCCGTAGGAGCCGCCGATGATCACCGTGTATTTCGGCACCCGAGCGTTCGACACCGCATAGACGAGTTTCGCCGAGTGCTTGGCGATGCCGCCGCGTTCGGCCTCGGTGCCGACCATGAAGCCGGTGATGTTCTGCAGGAACAGGAGCGGGATCTGCCGCTGGTCGGCCAGCTCGATGAAATGCGCGCCCTTCACCGAGGATTCGGAGAAGAGCACGCCGTTGTTGGCGAGGATGGCGACCGGATGGCCGTGGATGCGGGCGAAGGCGCAGACCAGCGTCTCGCCGTAGTCCGGCTTGAAGATGTGGATCGAACCCTCGTCGACCAACCGGACGATCACCTCGTGGACGTCGTAGGGCTGCTTGAGATCGGTCGGCACGATGTCGGCGAGCGCCGACCGGCCGGCCTCGGGGGCGCGCGCCGGGAAGGGGGCGGGCGAAAGCCGTCTCAAGGTCCCGAACGAGGCGACGATCGAACGCATCTTGGCGAGGGCTTCCTTCTCGTCGGTGGCGACATGGTCCGATACGCCCGAGACGGTGGTGTGCATGTCGGCGCCGCCGAGCGTCTCGCCGTCGACGATCTCGTTGATCGCCGCCTTGACGATCGGCGGCCCGCCGAGATGGATGCGGCCGGTGCCGCGCACCATCACCACCTCGTCGGACAAGGCCGGGATGTAGGCGCCGCCGGCGGTCGACCCGCCGAACACCGCCGAGATCTGCGGGATGCCCGCCGCCGACATGCGGCACTGGCGCCAGAAGGCGCCGCCGAAGTGATCGCGGTCGGGAAAGACGCGATCCTGTTCGGGCAGGTAGGCGCCGCCGCAGTCGACCAGATAGAGGCAAGGCAGACGGTGTTCCTCGGCGATCTCCTGGGCGCGCGAATGCTTGTGGACGGTCTCGGCGAAGAACGATCCGCCCTTAACCGTCGCGTCGTTGGCGATGACCATGCACGGCGTGTCGTGGACGAGGCCGATGCCGGTGACGATCCCGGCGGAGGCGACGTCGCCGCCGTAGAGGCCCCAGGCGGCGAGCGGCGACAGCTCGAGGAACGGGCTGCCGACGTCGAGCAGCCGATCGATGCGGTCGCGCACCGCCATCTTGCCGCGCGTATGGTGGCGCGCCGTCATCGCCGCGCCGCCGCCGGCGAGAACGGCGCGGTGACGCTCGCGCAGCGTGGCGATGAGATCGTGGAGCGAGGGGGCGGTCGTCATGTCGGGCCGTCGGGTTCGAGGATGCCTTGACCGGGTTCATTAGACTGTCTAACGTTTGTTAGGTCAAGTCGAAAGGACCGCGCATGGCCCCCCGCACCGATGCCCCTCATGAAGACGCCTTTCCGTTCCTGACCCCCGAACACGCCCTGTTGCGCCGGCAGGTCGCGCGCTTCGTCGAGGAGGAGGTGAAGCCTCACGCCGATCGCTGGGAGATCGACGGCTCCACCCCGCGTGACGTGCTGCGCAAGATGGGCGAGCTGGGCTTCTTCGGCATCCGCTACCCGGCCGAATACGGCGGCTCGGAGATGGACGTGCTGTCGACAGTCATCATGGCGGAGGAGCTCGGCCGCTCGACCTATTCCGGCGTGGCGATCACCGCGCTCGTCCACACCGACATGGCCTCCGTCCACCTCTTCAACGCCGGCACGGCCGAACAGAAGAGCCGTTGGATGCCGTCGATCATCGCCGGAGAAACGATCACCGCCGTCGCCGTGACCGAGCCCGACGCCGGCTCCGACGTGAAGGGCATCCGCACCACGGCGCGCCGGGTCGCCGGCGGCTGGGTCCTCGACGGCGCCAAGCTCTACATCACCAACGGCGTCCACGGCGATCTCTACTGCGTCGCCGCCAAGACCGACCTCTCCGCCGCGCCCGGCCGTTCGGTCACCATGTTCCTGGTCGAGAAGGGGACACCCGGCTTCACCGTCGCCCGCACCCTCGACAAGCACGGCTGGCGCTCCTCCGACACGGCGGAACTGTTGTTCGACGGCTGTTTCGTTCCCGACGACGCCATCCTCGGTGAGGAGGGGCGGGGCTCCACCCCCATAAGGAGGATCTTCCAGAACGAGCCCTTCTCCCTGGGCCCCATGGCGGTCGGCGAGGCGCCCGCCGCCCCGGATCTGCCCCCCGACCACGTCAAGACCCGCCGCGCCTTCGGCGGCACCCTGTGGGACAAACAGGTGATCCGCCAGCAACTGGCCCTCGCCGCCACCCGCGTCGAGGCGGCGCGCCAACTCGTCTACATGACCGCCTGGCGCCACGGTCAGGGCATCGACACGACGCGCGACGTCTCGATGGTCAAGGCGTATTGCGGTGAACTGGTCAACGAGGTCATGTATGCCTGCGTCCAGTGCCACGGTGGCTCCGGCTTCATGACCGGCATGGCGATCGAGCGGATGGCGCGCGACGCGCGGGTCCAGTCGATCGGCGGCGGCGCCACCGAGGTGATGCTCGAAGAGGTCGCCAAGCGGCTGTGAGCGAGAGGACGAGATGACCTCCGGCGAGATCGTCGACGCGAGCGAAGGGGACGTGGGGAGCGCCCGCAGCGGCGAGAAGTCCCGGCGCGACATCCTCGACGCGGCGGCCCGCATCCTGCGCCGGCGCGGCTATCACGCCACCACCCTGCGCACCATCGCCGATGCCGTCGGCATCAAGGCCGGCAGCATCTACTACCACTTCGCCTCCAAGGACGAGATCATCGCCGCGGTGATGAACGACGGCGTCGACGCCGTCCGTCGCGCCGTCACCGAAGCGCTCGCCGGCCTCGCCGCCACCGCCTCGCTCGAGGAACGCCTCGAGACCGCGGTGCGCGCCCATCTCCATGCCCTGCTCGAATTCGGCGACTACACCTCGGCCGGTCTGAAGGCCTATTCGGAGGCCCCCGAGCCGGTGCGCGACGCGGCGCGGCCGCATCGTCTCGCCTACGAGGCGATCTGGGACCGGCTCGCCGAGGAGATCGTCGCCGCCGGTGCGACCGGCACGGGCGTCTCCGCCCGCAGCCTGAAACTCGCCCTGCTCGGCATGATGAACTGGTCGCCCGAGTGGTATCGCCCCGATCGCCACCGGGTCGACGATCTCGCCCGCGAGTTCACCGCCCTCGTCCTGTCGCGCCGCGGTTGATCGGTTGGGCACTGCGTCGACGTCGACAAGTCCGGCGCACGGTTGTACCTGACGCGGGCCGGCGCGTGACGCGGTCGGCGTCATCGGCGCGCCTGCGCCGGCGGGGGCTGGGATGAACGGGGTCGGCGGGATCGCGGGACTGGTGTTGGCCGGCGGCCTGTCGCGCCGCATGGGCGGGCGCGACAAGTCGCTGACCGCTCTCGCCGGGGTGCCGATGATCGCCCGGGTGATCGAGCGGCTGGCGCCGCAGGTCGGCTCCCTCGCCATCTCCGCCAACGGCGATCCCACCGCCTTCGCCGGCTTCGGCCTGCCGGTGCTGCCCGATCTGCGCCCCGGCAACACCGGCCCGCTCGCCGGCGTCGCCACCGGCATGACCTGGGCGGCGCGGGATCCCGGTATCACCCACCTCGTCACGGTCGCGACCGACGCGCCCTTCCTGCCGCGCGATCTCGTCGCCCGCTTCGTCGAACGCGCGTCGCCCGGACGCATCGTCCTCGCCCGCTCGGCGGGCGGTCGTCATCCGGTCTTCGGCCTGTGGCCGCTGGCGCTCGGCGACGATCTCGATCACTGGCTCGCCACGTCGCCGACGATGCGCGTCTTCACCTGGGTCGAACCCCACGATCCCGTGTGGTGCGACTTCGAACCGGAGGGACCGGGGGCGCCGGATCCGTTCTTCAACGCCAACACGCCGGACGACCTCGTCGCGGCGGCGGCCCATCTCGGCGGCGACGGCTGAACCCCGCCGTCACTTCTTCTGCTTCTTCTTCTGCGCGCGGGCGTCGGCGATCGCCTGGCGGAAGCCGTCCTTGTCGAGCACCCCGCCGAAGACGAAGGAGCCGATGACGAAGGCCGGCGTACCGGGAAAGCCGAAGCCCTCGGCCTGGGCGCCGTTGCGCGCGGTCAGCGCTCGGAACGCCGCTTCGTCGGCGGCGACGTCGCGATCGAGCCGCGCCCGGTCGATGCCGGCCGCCGCGAGCACCGCATCGACGCGCGCCTCGGTCGGTCGTCCCTCGATCGCCATCAGCCCGCGATGGACCTTGTCGAGCTTGCCCTGATGGCGCGAGCTCCAGGTGAGGCGGGCCGTCGTCTCCGACATCTTGCCGAAGATCGGCCAGTCCTTGAGCAGCACCGCGACCTTCCCGTCGGCCCGCACCACCTCCATCATCTCCGGCTCGACCTTCTTGCAGAACGGGCACTGGTAATCGAACCACATGGCGATGGCGACGTCGCCGTTGCGATTGCCCAGCACCGGCACGTCCGGATCGGCGAAGACATCCTCCGCCGAGGTCGCCGCCGCCGGGCGGATCGCCGCCGCCATCAATGGGAGGAGCGCCAGCCCGCCGACGAGACGGCGGCGGGTGAGGAGGGAAGAGGGGACGGTCGGATCGGTCATCGAAGGGGTCTCGAGTGGGCGAGGGGATTCGCCACGCTCATGCGATCTTTCCGCTTCACCCGCCACCGACGTTGCCGTGACCGGCGCGTGATCGTCGGCGATCGGTCCGGCCGTCTGCCGCTCAGACGATCAGGATCGCCCGGAAGTCGTTGACGTTGGTCAGCGTCGGCCCGGTGACCACCGCGTCGCCGAGCGCGCCGAAGAAGCCGTGGCCGTCGTTGGCGGCGAGGCTCGCCTTCGGGTCGATGCCCGCGTCCCAGGCCCGCGCCAGCGTGTCCGGCGTCAGGACCGCCCCGGCGATCTCCTCGACCCCGTCGACCCCGTCGGTGTCGCCGGCGAGCCCGTGGACGCCCGCCTCGCCGTCGAGGGCGATCGCCGTCGACAGCAGGAACTCGACGTTGCGCCCGCCGCGGCCCTCACCCCGCAGCGTCACCGTCGTCTCGCCGCCGGAGAGCAGAATGCAGGGGCGGCGGAAGGGCTGGTCACGCCGCGCGACCTGACGGGCGATCCCCGCCATCACCGTGCCGACGTCGCGCGCCTCGCCCTCGATCGCATCGCCGAGGATGTGGACGTCGATGGGGCCCGCCGTTCGTCCGCCCGCCGCCGCCGCCTCGAGTGCCGCCTGCGGCGTCACCACCAACCGGACCTCGTCGCCGGCGAGCCGCGGATCGTCCGGCTTGACGCTCTCGCCGCGTCCGCTCGTCAGAATGTCCATCAGAGATGTCGGCAGAGCGATGTTTCGCCGGCGAATGATCTCCAGTGCCTCGTCGCAGGTGGTCGGGTCGCCGACCGTCGGGCCGGAGGCGATGTCGACCGGATCGTCGCCCGGCACGTCGGAGATCACCAGGGTGACGACCCTCGCCGGATGGCAGGCGGCGGCGAGCCGGCCGCCCTTGATCGCCGAGAGATGGCGGCGGACGAGGTTCATCTCGCCGATCGAGGCGCCGCAGGCGAGCAGCGCCCGGTTGAGCGCCCGTTCGTCGTCGAGCGTCGCGCCCTCCGGCGGCGCCGCGAGCAACGCCGAGCCGCCGCCCGAGATCAGCGCCAGGACGAGGTCGTCCGGGCCGAGGCTCGAGACGAGATCGAGGAGGCGACGCGAGGCCACTTCGCCGGCGGCGTCGGGGACCGGATGGGCGGCCTCGACGATCTCGATGTGGTCGCAGGGGACGGCATAGCCGTAACGGGTGACGACGAGGCCCTCGAGTGGCTCACCCCAGGCCTTCTCCACCGCCCGCGCCATGGCGGCCGAGGCCTTGCCGGCGCCGATCACCACCGTGCGCCCCTTCGGTCGCGCCGGCAGATGCGGCGGAATGCAGAGATCGGGCTGGGCGGCGGCGATCGCCGCCTCGAACATGCGGGTGAGCAGTGCCCGGGCTTCGGCGTCGTTCATGTCTCACCCTTTCGCGCGGCGGGCGCGGAACCGGCGGCGGGGGCGTCCCGCCCCCCCCGCGCGGACGCCCGTCGACCCCCCCGCAGCCGATCAGATTCCACCCTCGTTGGCGAGATCCGC
>CALMYM010000243.1 GCA_937873675.1 uncultured Alphaproteobacteria bacterium
GGCGGTCGGCGGTAGGCGGTAGGCGGTAGGCGGTCGGCGGTCGGCGGTCGGCGGTCGGCGACACCGAACCCAAGAACATCGTCACGTCATGCCGGGAGGCATGATCTGTTATATGCATGATACATGCAATATATTGATGCTTTCTGCCCCCGTGTCGACCCCGAGATTCGCCACAGCCCGACGAGTATTCGGGAGGTCCACCGTTCGACACCTCACTCTCCGATCGACGCCCGACCCTCCGTTGACCGGCCGGCGCCTCACCGTCGGATCGTCTCAGGGCGACACCGTTGGATCGATCCGCTCCAGCCCGCTCGCATCCACCTTCGCCAGATGCTCCGCGACCGTCGCGCCGGCCACCACCCGGTCGGGCGCGATCTCGGCGAGCGGCGCCAGCACGAAGGCGCGTTCGGTGAGAAAGGGGTGCGGCAGGCGCAGGCCGGGTTCGTCGATGTCGCGGCCGTCGTAGTCGAGCACGTCGAGATCGATCGCCCGCGGCCCCCACTTCACCTCGCGCCGGCGGCCGAGCGCCGTCTCGGTGGCGAGGCAGAGATCGAGCAGGCCGCGCGGCGAGAGCGCGGTCGTCACCGCCACGCAGGCGTTGACGAAGGCCGGTTGCTCGGTCAGCCCCCACGGCGGCGTCTTCCAGTTCGACGAGCGCGCCACCACAAGCGCGCCGCCGGCTTGCAGCCGACGGATCGCCTCGTCGAGGGTCGCCGCCACGTCGCCGAGATTGCCGCCGAGACCGATCAGCGCCTCAGCCATCGCGACGCCGCACGATCTCGATGGCGACGCCGTCGAGAATGGTCGGGATCGGCGCCGCCGGCTTCTCGACCCGCACCGTGATGGTGTGGATCTGCGGATAGGAGGCGAGGATCTGCCGGGCGATCACCTCGGCCAGCCCCTCGATCAGCGCGAAGCGCCGCTCGGTCGAGACGTCGACGACGATCTTCGCCAGCCGGTCGTAGGAGACGGTGCGCTTCCAGTCGTCGGCCTCCGCCGCCGGCCGGAGGTCGAGACCGGCGTCGAGCGACACGTAGAAGCGCTGGCCGAGCTTCTCCTCTTCCGGGTGGATGCCGTGATAGGCGTAGACGGCGATACGGGTGAGCAGAATGCGGTCGGTCACGGGCGGGCTCCTTGGGGCCGCGGGGGGACCCGCGAGCGGACGATCGCGTCGGTGACGCGGGCCGCTTCGACGTGCGGGCGGACGTCGTGGACGCGGATGATCGCGGCGCCGGCGAGGATGCCGGCGACGTTGGTGGCGAGGGTGCCGAAGAGGCGTTCTTCGGTCGGCAGATCGAGGATGGCACCGATCATCCGCTTGCGCGACGTGCCGAGCAGGATCGGCCGACCGAGGACGGCAAGCTCGGCGAGCCGCGCCAGGGTTTCGAGGTTCTGCTCGAAGGTCTTGCCGAAGCCGATGCCCGGATCGATCACCACGTCGTCTTCGGCGATCCCGGCGGCGAGCGCCATGTCGATCGAGCGGCGGAAGAAGCCGAGCTGGTCGGCGATCGTGTCGATCGCCGGATCCGCCGTCTCGCGATTGTGCATGACGATCACCGGCGCGCCGTGCTCCGCCGCCACCCGGGCGATGTCGGGATCGCGCGTCAGCCCCCACACGTCGTTGACGATCGTCGCCCCGGCGGCCAGCGCCTTCGCCGCCGTCGAGGCCTTGTAGGTGTCGATCGAGATCGGCACCGGCGAGGTCTTCGCCAGCTCGGCGATCACCGGCAGCACGCGCCGCTGCTCCTCCTCCGCCGGCACCGGATCGTGGCCGGGTCGGGTCGACTCGCCGCCGATGTCGATGATGTCGGCGCCTTCCGCGATCATCCGCTGCGCCTGCGCCATTGCCCGATCGAGGTCGGCGAAACGGCCGCCGTCGGAGAAACTGTCCGGCGTGGCGTTGAGGATGCCCATCACCAGGGTGCGCCGGCCGAGATCGGCGAGCCGCGCACGCCCGCGCGCCGAGGCCTGCGGCGTGGCGAGGAAGGGCGTGACGGGAACTTCGGACATGGCGATACCGCTGGAGCCGCGCGGCCGAGCCCGCGCAGCAGATCTCTAACTCTCTCCGCGTCGCGAGGCGAGGCGGAAAGCGCTCGACCGCCATGCGTCGAACCACGAAGACCGGAACCATCCGGGGGCGGCGAGATCGGCCGGCGCCGGATCCGGTATCAACCCATCCGGATCACCTTCGCCCCGACCGCCGCGGCGAGCGCCCGCGGTTCGACGGCGAAGACGGCGAAGGGCGTGCCCGCCGCCGCCCAGACACGGGCATGGCCGAGGAGATCCTCGTCGATGAACACGTCGAGCACCGTGGCGTGGCCGAAGGGCGGGATGCCGCCGATGGCGTAACCGGTGATCGCCCTGACGTCGTCGGCCTGGGCGCGCTTCAGCGCTTCGCCGATCGAGCCGGCGACCGCCTTCTCGTCGACCCGGTTCGACCCGGCGACGAGCAGGAGATAGGGCCGTTCGGAGGTCCGACCGCGGAAGACCAGCGACTTGACGATCTCGCCGACCGCGCAGCCACAGGCCGCCGCCGCCTCTTCCGCCGTGCGCGTCGACGCCGGCATCGCCACCACCTCGATCGCGAGGCCGAGGTCGCGGGCGGCCGTCGCGACGCGAGCCGCGGCAGGGGCGAGGTCGGGCGTCGCTTCGTCGCTCATGCCGCGTCTCCGATCAGGGAACGAGGGGGCTCCGCGAGATTTCGACCACGCCGGAGGAGGAGTTGCGGAAGCCGCGCTCGATCCGCGTGGTGTGCCAGTTGCCGGCGTCGCCGGTGATCTCGAACAGGTTCCATCCCGCCCCGCGCCGTCCCGGTCCCGGGTTGCGCGACGCCGACGGCACGCCGACCAGCGGTACCGGCCCGTCACTACCGTCGAGCCATTCGACGGTGGCACGGTGGGTGTGGCCGTGCAGGATCAGTTCGGCGCCGTGGCGGCGGATCACGTCGCGGAACCGCGCCGTGCCGATCAGCCGGCCGGCCCAGTGGATCGGCTTCTTCGACGGCGGATGATGGATCAGCACCACCCGGTAGAGCCCCTCGTGGCGATAGCGATCGAGGAGATCGGCCACCCGCATCGCCTGGCTGGCGTCGAAACGGCCGGTCGCCATGAACGGCGCCGTCGCCTCGGCCGACGAGACGCCGACGATGCCCACCGGCCCGCGCCGGCGGCAGAAGGGGAAACGCCCGGCCTCGCCGAAGTCGCCCTTGACGAAGGGCGCCCAGGCCTCCGAAGCGCGTTTCAGCGCCCCGCGCACATAGGCGTCGTGATTGCCCGGCACCGCCGAGACGTCGTGCGGGTTGCCGAGGCTCGCCAACCACCGCCGCGCCGGCTCGAGCTCGGCGTCCAGCGCGATGTTGACGATGTCGCCGGTGACCGCCACGTGGTCGGGAGAATGAGCGACGAGATCGTCGACCAGGTCGCCGAGTACCGTCGGCCGCATCCCACCGCGACCGCGGTTGAGGCGCCAGTTGATGTAGCCGAGCACCCGCTTTCCCGCGAGTTCTCGCAGGCGGGGTTCGGGCAGCGGACCGAGGTGGGGATCGGAAACGTGGGCGAGGCGGAACATGGCCCCGTGGAACTAGCGTCCGACGCCGCCCGGGTCCAGACGGCGAAAGACGAAAGTGGGTGGGCCGACGCATAAAAAAGCGGCGGAGCCGATTTCGGCTCCGCCGCTTCCGTGACGGTTCGGGTGGAAACCCGAGATCGTTTCGCTCGGAGACATTTTCGGAAGTCGGCGGCGGAGGATCGGCGCGGGATTTTTCCCGCTCGCCAGGAGGAAGTCGATGCCGATATCGAGATATCGGCGAGACCTTCGACGCCACGAGAGGGGAAAAGACCCGCCGAGCCGACCCGTCCGACCTTTCGAGAAAGGCTCTCAGCCCCAGAAGGTCTTCAGGATCGCGTGGACGCGCGGGTCGGTCAGGTCGACCGCCGGCTTCCAGGTGTATGAAGAGACGGTGCGGGACTTGCGACGCAGAAAGGCGAACATGATATCGGTTCCTCGGTTCGGCGCCCGGCGGTCGGGGTTTCGGTTCGGAAACGGCGATACCGCCCGCACTTCCTCTGGGAAGTGTGGTTCGCACGAGCGACGTGCTGATCTGATGCCGCTCTTCTAGGCAATTGCCTGAAAAAGAGCTAGGTGCAGTGCACAATGGCCGCCATGCGGTGGACGCATGGCATGCTTCATTCTTCGTTCACGAATGCGGGTTCCGGAATGTCGATACGCGAGACGCCCCGCTTCTCCCTGGTCCGCCTCGCCAAGCCGCTGACCAAGCTTCTCGGCGCCTGGGTCGGGCTCGTGGTGCGGGCGAAAACCCTCGGGGTGCGTGCCGTCGTGCGTGACGAGAGTGGCCGTATCCTCCTGGTACGCCACACCTATCTGCCCGGCTGGTATCTGCCCGGCGGCGGCGTCGATCCCGGCGAGACGGTCGCTGCGGCGGCCGTCCGCGAGGTGGCGGAGGAGACCGGGATCGCGGTTCTCGGAAGCCCGCATCTCTTCGCTCTCTATCTCAACCGCCGCGTCTCACGCCGCGACCACGTCGCGCTCCTCGTCTTCGATGCGCCGGTCGCAGGGCAGCCCCTCCGCCATCCGGCGATCGAGATCGCCGAAGTCGGCTTCTTCGCCCTCGATGCCCTGCCGGAGGAGACCACCGACGCCACCCGTCGCCGCCTCGCCGAGGTCTTCGAGAGCGCCTCGATCACCGCGGAATGGTGAGCCGGCCTTGCGAGACCCGCCCCGACCGTGCTAACCGGCGGCCGTCTCGGGCGATGAACGCCCCGAGCGAGGACACGATGATCCCGATGCTGCGCATCTCGCGACGACGAACCGAACGACCCGGCACCCGCCGCGTCGCCGTCGTGACCTCGCGCGCCTGACACCGGACGATGCGGCACCGCCGCCACCGGACGGGCGGCCGGCAGGACCCGACGCGGGAAACCTTCCCCTCCCCCGCATCCGGATTGATCTCATGACCACCCATGCCCCGGTGATCCGGCCGGAGACGCCGGCCGAAGACGCCGCGATCGAAGCCCTCCACGAACACGCCTTCGGCCCCGGCCGGTTCGCCCGCACCGCCTTCCGGCTGCGCGAGGGGGTCGCCTGCGATCCCGACCTGTCGCTCGTCGCCCTCGTCGACGGCCGCCTCGCCGGCTCGGTGAAGCTCACCGCCATCCGCATCGGCGACGCGCCGTCGCTGCTCCTCGGTCCCTTGGCCGTCGATCCCGACTACGGCAGCCGTGGTCTCGGCCGGGCGTTGGTCCGCGCCGCGGTGGAGAAGGCGCGCACCCTCGGCCATCGCTCGATCCTGCTGGTCGGCGACGCGCCCTATTACGGACCGTTGGGCTTCCACCATGTGAAGCCGAGCGACGTCATCATGCCCGGCCCGGTCGACACCGCCCGCGTGCTCCTGTGCGAGCTCGTCGAGGGCGCCGCCGCCGAGGCCAAGGGCCGGGTCAAGAGCGCCCGCTGGGGCTGATCCCGCTCACGGCACGTCGAGCTGCGCCCGCCGCGATCTCCAGCCGCTCGCCGCCTCCATCTCGGCGGCGAGCGACAACAGTGTCGCCTCGCCCCCCGGACGACCCGTCGCCTGGATGCCGAGCGGCAGCCCCGAGGCGGTGACGTGCACCGGCAGCGCGATCGACGGCTGGCCGGTGACGTTGGCGATCGGCGTCCACGGCGTGAACCAGAACGACTGATCGAGCAGCTTGGCGAAGATCGACGGCACGCGGAGCAACCGCGTCAGATGCAGCTTGTCGAGCACCTCCTCGAGGAAGAGGTCGATGCCCTTCGAATCCATGCCGCCGACCGGCACCGGCGGATGGGCGAGGATCGGCATGAGCACCGCATCGTACTTCGAGGTCTCGCGGATGATGTCGATCGCCGCCTGATCGAGACGCGTCAGCGCCGCGTTGTGCTCGCCGGCCGACAGCATCTCGCCGAAGCGTGAGATCGCCCGCGTCGGACGTTCGAGGAGCCCCTCGAGCCGCCGCCCCTGATCCGCTTCGAGCACCCTGAGGAGACCGGCCGAACAGCCGGCGACGACGCGCGCGAAATCGGTGAGGAAGGCCCGCCCGTCGATCGGCAGGCGGATCTCCTCGACCGTGTGTCCCGCGTCGCGCGCCAGCGCCACCGCGGTGTCGAGCGCCGTCCACACCTCCGGATCGACCGGCAGCCCGAGCGGCGTCTCGCGCACCACGCCGAGGGTGAGCCGCCCCGGTCGCGTCGCTGCGGCCTCGGCGAACGTCGCCGCCGGCCGCTCCTGGCCGTAGGCGGCGACGCCGTCGGATCCGGCGAAGACGTCGAGCATCGCCGCGCTGTCGCGCACCGTGCGCGTCACCGCATGTTGGACGACGAAGCCGTGCCAGCCGTCGGTGACATAGGGCGTCAACGGCACCCGGCCGCGGCTGGTCTTCAGCCCGACGAGGCCGCAGCACGCCGACGGCACCCGGATCGAGCCGCCGCCGTCGGAGGCGTGCGCCACCGGCACGATGCCGGCCGCGACCGCCGCCGCCGACCCGCCCGACGAGCCGCCGGTGGTATGGCCCGGGTTCCACGGGTTGCGGGTGATGCCGAAGCGCGCCGTCTCGGTGACGAGGCGCAGCCCCCATTCCGGCGTCGTCGTCGTGGCGATGGTGACGAGCCCGGCGGCTTCGGCGCGCTCGAACACCGTCGACGACCAGTCGGCGCGGAACGGCGGGATGCGGCTGCCCGAATGGAGATCGACGCCGGCCACCACCGCGCCGATGTCCTTCATGGCGAAGGGTACCCCGGCGAAGGGCGCGCTGCGATCGACCGTCGCCGCCTTGGCCCGCGCCCGGTCGTAGAGGCGTTCGGCGATCGGATTGATCTTCGGCGCGAGGCGTTCGGCGCGAGAGATCGCCGCTTCCGTGAGTTCGCTCGGGCTCACTTCGCCGGCCTTCACCCGCGCCGCCAGCCCCGTCGCATCCTCTTCCCACAACAGCCGTTCGATCGACATGTGCGCCTCCGTACTCCGCGAGGAGGCTATCCGAGCCCGGCGCGACCGCAAGCGGCAAACGCTCGAAGGGGCGACGATCCTGTCCGTCTCGGCGCCGTGCGCGATCCTTCGAGACGGGCCTTCGGCCCTCCTCAGGATGAGGTGCACGAGAGCAACTCGTCGAAACAAGCGCCTCATGCTGAGGAGCGCCCGGAACGGGCGCGTCTCGAAGCATCACGCAACACCCTGGATCCGGTCTTCACGACGGCGGTAGGTCGGTCGCCGGCCTCCATCGGCGCCGCTCCCCGCATCCCGCCTCTGCGTGATTTTCGTCGCTCGCTCTCACCATCCGTGCCAGATTGCCGGCCCTGCCGTTCCTCCTCGCCTCGGAGCCCCCGCATGTCGCTCGATCCCGCCGTCGTCGAAGCCCTCTCCCATGTCTCGACCGCGACGTTGACCACCGTCCTCCTCAAGAAGGGCCTCCGCAACGTCTGGATGCGCGGCGCCCTGCCGCTCCGTCCCGGTCAGAAGCGCCTCGTCGGCCGCGCCTTCACGCTGCGCTTCGTCCCCGCCCGCGAGGATCTGGCGACGCCGGCCTCCTGGGCCTCGCCGATCTCCACCCGCGCCGCCATCGAGGCGATGCCGGAAGGCGTGATCGCCGTGGTCGATTCGATGGGCTGCAAGGACGCCGGCATCTTCGGCGACATCCTCTGCGCCCGCATGGCCAAGCGCGGCGTCGCCGCGCTGATCACCGACGGCGTCGTCCGCGACATCGAGGGCGTCATGAGCACGGGCCTCCCGGTCTGGGCCTCCGGCGTCGCCGCGCCGCCGTCGGTCGCCGGCCTCACCTTCGTCGGTTGGCAGGAGCCGATCGGCTGCGGCGGCGTCGCCGTCTTCCCCGACGACGTCGTGGTCGCCGACCAGGACGGCGCGGTGCTGATCCCCAAGGACCTGCTCGACGCCGTCGTGCCGGAAGCCGTCGAGCAGGAGCGCATGGAAGGCTGGATCATGGAGGAGGTCGGCAAGGGCGTGCCGCTGCCCGGCCTCTACCCGATGAACGCCGACACCAAGGCGCGTTACGAGGCCTCGAAGAAGTGATGCCGAAGCTCGACCACACCGCCTCCGGCGTCTACGCCATCGCCGCCACGCCCTTCCACCCCGACGGCCGCCTCGATCTCGACAGCCTCGAGCGCCTCACCGACTTCTACGTCGAGAAGGGCGCGACCGGCCTCACCATCCTCGGCATCATGGGCGAGGCCGGGAAGCTCGAGATGGAAGAGTCCCTCGAGATCACCCGCCGCGTCGTGAAGCGCGTCGACGTCCCCGTCGTCGTCGGCGTCTCCGCCCCCGGCTTCGCCGCCATGCGCCGCCTCGCCCGCGACGCCATGGAGATCGGCGCGGCCGGCGTGATGATCGCGCCGCAGCCGGCGCTGCGCACCGACGACCAGATCGTCGGCTATTTCGCCCAAGCGGTCGAAGCCGTCGGCACCGACGTTCCCTTCGTCCTGCAGGACTATCCGCTGACGCTGACCGTGCAGATGACCCCGGGCGTCATCCGTCGCATCGTCATGGACAACCCCTCCTGCGTCATGCTCAAGCACGAGGATTGGCCCGGTCTCGAGAAGATCTCGGCGCTGCGCCGCTTCCAGAAGGAGGGAACGCTCCGCGATCTCTCCATCCTCACCGGCAACGGCGCCCTCTTCCTCGATTTCGAGATGGAGCGCGGCGCCGACGGGGCGATGACCGGCTACGCCTTCCCCGACATGCTCGCCGACGTCGTGCGCCTGATGAAAGCGGGCGAGCGCGACGCCGCCCACGACCTCTTCGACGCCCACCTGCCGCTGGTGCGTTACGAGCAGCAGCAGGGCGTCGGCCTCGCGGTGCGCAAATACGTGCTGATGAAGCGCGGTGCCATCGCCTGCGACGCCCAGAGGAAGCCCGGCTCCAGCCTCACCCCGGCGGCCAAGGCGGAAGTCGACTACCTCCTGGCGCGATTGGCGAAGACGGATCCGCGGGCGAAGGTCTGAGCCTCACCCGCCGTCCGCCGTGGAGACGCCGCGATCAATCGCGGCAGATCCGCCGGCCGATACGGCCGCGGGTCACCTCTACCATGCAGCCGAAGACCGGTCGCGCCCGCGTGCAGACGCCGGTCGCCGGCCCTTGCGGCCTCGTGCCGAACATCTTCGACCGATCGCCCTTCGTGTCGAGGAGGCACGTGCCTTCGCACTCCTGCCCGTCACCACAGGTACGACCGCCGTCGCGGGTCGGCACGGTGCAGATCGGCTTGGGGAACAACCCGGCGCGCGCCCATCGCCCGCCTGCGGCGCGACAGGCGCTCTCGCCGCGCGGCAGGCTCGGCTTCTCGCCGCAGGCGCGCAACGGCTTGGCATGGCGCGGCGCGCCGACCCCGACCCAGCCCCCGGCGCGGCACTCCCACCAGCCGGCGGCCATCGCCGGCCCCACCGAGATCAGAAGGGCGGCGAATACGGCCGCCGCCGTGACCGAACGGATGCTTCGCCTGGTCATCGCGCGCCTCCGAACGTCTGCGGTCGCCCCGCCGACGCCGACGGACGCGGCGGTCTCGCGCGGGTCCGAGTCTAGCGCAGATCCGGGCGACGCCCAGTCGTCTCGTCTACGGACACGGGACGTCGAGACGCCGCGTGGCGCGACGCGGTCTCACCACCGGAGCACCCGCCCGCCGACCGCGGCGCCGAGACCGGCGACCAGGGCGGTGGCGAGCGTGTACCAGGTGGCGACGAACAGCGGGCTGTCGTCGGTGCAGTTCGCCGCATAGAAGAACGCCCCGATCCCCGCCGAGACGAGACCGATCACCGCACCGGTCAGATACGGCCGGGTCGGCGCTCCGTGACGGGCGGCGATCATCAGCGCCGCGAAGGGCGCGATCGACAGCACCGGGATCAGTCCCAGGCAATGGTACCAATTGGTGCCGACGAGCCGCCGGCCCCAGTCGGCCGAGGGCACCACCAGAAGCTCGGCGACCACCGCCCCGGCGAGCAGCGCGCCGACGCCGATCAGCGCCGCCGGGCCGAAGCCCGCCGCCGCGCCCGGCCGCACCAGCCGCGCCACCAGGACGAAGGCCGCCGCGGCGAGCGCCGCGCATTCGACGAACTTCAACAGGAAGCGCAGCGTCTGCGCCGCCGCCGCGATGTCGGCACGTGGCCCGATGGTGGCGAAGAACAGCGCCGCCGTAGCGGCCGTGCCGCCGAGCAGCGCCAGCACGAAGCCTCGCCCGAGTGGCGCCGGCCTCACCTCGCCGTCGGCGACGAGCGCGCCGAGAAAGTCGTCGGTCCTCATGGCTCTCTCCTGTAGAGCGCCGCCAGCGCCTTCAATCCGCGATGCAGCGCGACGCGCACCGCCCCTTCCGTCATCTCCAGCCGCCGCGCCGTCTCGGCGATCGAGCGGTCTTCCACGGTGATCGAGCGGACGATGTCGCGCTGCCGGTCCCCGAGTTGGCCGAGCAACCGATCGACGTCGCCGCCCTCGGTCGGGTCCCGCTCGGGCGGAGCCGGCAGAACCTCGGCGAAGTCGTCGACCGGCAGATCGACCCGCCGACCGCGCCGCCTGAGCTGATCGATCAGCTTGTTGCGGGCGATGGTGACGACCCACGGCATCAGCGGCTGGGACGCATCCCAGGTGTGCCGCTTCAGATGGATCGCCAACAAGGTCTCCTGCACCACGTCCTCCACGTCGCTCGTCCCGATCCCGGCGCGGGCGAAGCCGCGGTTCGCCGCGGCGCGCACCACCGGGGTCAGCGCTTCGAGCAG
>CALMYM010000244.1 GCA_937873675.1 uncultured Alphaproteobacteria bacterium
GCGACGCGATGGGGCGCGACGTTTTGGCGCGGCTCCTCCACGGGCTTCGGACGAGCCTCCTCGCGGCGTTCGGCGGCGCGGCGATCTCCTTTGGCCTCGGCCTCCTTTTGGGCGCGGCCGCGGGGTCGGGGCGCACGCGGTAGGCGATATGGCGGGCGGCGACCCGGCCGATCGCGCCGTCGAGGAGCCGCGCGCCGCCCTGTTCCAGGAAGGCGCGGTGGCCGAAACCGGCCCGTGCCGCCCAGCGCAGGACGGTGATGGCGTCGTCCTTGGCGACGAAGCCGCGCAGCTGCTTGCGCGCCTTGTTCCAATCGATGAGGAAGACCACGGCGGCGCCGATCGCCTCGAGAAAGGCATCGCGGCGATCGTGATCGTGGGTGTCGAGGGTCGCGGTCACCAGGGTGAAGTTCGCGCCCTCGGCGAGGCCTTCGGCCCGATCCTCGGTCGGGTCGCTCCAGGACACGTCCGTGAGATCGGCGAAGAGAGAGACGAAGAAGCGCGCCCTCACCCGATGGACGTCGGAATAGGTGAGGCTCACCCGCTCCTTCTCGACGGTGACGCAGAGGACGTGGGCATCGGTGGTGCCGATGTCGTTCTGGACGAGCAGCCGATCGCCGATCCGCGCCGCGGTCGTGTCGAGACCGGGGTGATCGAACTTGAGCCGGCGGGTGCGGGCGAGGCCGCGCATGAAGGCGGCGACGGCGCGGCGATCGCCCGATTTGAGCCCCGAACAGCGGGCGCCGTCGACGTCCTCTTCGGCCGTCTCGCTCGCCAGCCGGTTCAGCGCCTTGTGGAGGTCCATGACCAGACGATGGACGCTGTCGGCACCCTTGCCGGCGGCGGTGATGCGATCGACCGCATCGGCCGCGAGCGTGTCGTCGGTCGTCGCCAGCTCGACGCGCCGGTCGGTCCAGCGCTCGCGGAAGCCGGCACCGGCAGCCGGCGTTCCCAGCTCGACCGCCGCCACCATGGCTTCGACGTCTTCGTCCAACGCGGCGAGGAGGGCGGAGAGGCCGTCGGCTCGCAGCATCCCCACCCCGCCCCGAGCGGCGGTCGTCAGCAGGTGGATCAGCGCATTGGCGTCGATCCCCGGAAGATGGAGATCGGCGAGGAAGCCGGCGTCGTGGCCTCCCGCACCACCGGCCCGCGCGGCGACGGTCTGAAGCACCGTCATGCGGACCTTGGCCCGATCGTTCGCTTCGAGAGCGGAGCGGACGAGACGGGGGAGGAGGAGCGCGCCGTGGCCGAGATGTTCGACCATCCGAGCCTTCGAGACCATGATGCCGTCTCCAGAAGATCGCGACAGGGCGAACAAACACCCGCCCCGGCGCGTGATCCATGCGCCAAATCATTCACGAAAGTCGCGAAACCGTCATCTCGTCGGACGTTCGGGGATTCTCCTCCCCCCCGCGGGACACCCCTTCGGATCGATATCGCACCGACCCGCCGCCTCGCAGAGACGACGACGATACCGAAGGGGTCGGGCGAAACCACGGGCTCACCGCCGACGCGATCGCCGCAGGGTCTCCGGCGGGCCCGGCCCGGCACCGATCTCGGTCATGAACGGGAACGATCCGGGCGCGAGATGACGGCCGGATCGGAAATTCACGACGCCCTCGCCGGGACATCGCACGGTCCTGCATTCGTCGATCGAGCCGCGTCGAACGCGACCGTAGCTCAGCGCCTGCGGTTCGCTGTAGGTTTCGGGGCGGACGTGTCGGAGACTCGTCCGCGATGAAGAACGAGGTAGAGGTGGTTCATCCGATGAACGGTCGTGGTGCGTCGGCGTCCGGTGCGCAGCATCCGGTCTGTGTGGCCGTCGACTGGGGAACGACACGGTTCCGCGCCCATCTGATCGGGGAAGACGGCGACGTGCTCGACAGCGTCGCCTCCGACGACGGCATGAGCCATGTCGACAAGGCGGCGTTCGAAGGCGTGGCGACGCGCATGTGTGCGCCGTGGATCTCCGCCCATGCCGGAATTCCCGTCCTGATGGCGGGCATGGTCGGCAGCCGCAACGGCTGGCGCGAGGTGCCCTATGTCACCTGTCCGGCGGGTGTCACGGAAATCGCCGCCGGCCTGCTGTCGTTCGAGATCGCCGGGAGAACCCGCGTCCACATCGTCCCCGGTCTCGTCACCGGCGACGCGGCGGCCGACGTCATGCGGGGCGAGGAGACGCAGATCCTCGGCATCGGTGTCGACGACGCCGTCGTCGTCCTGCCGGGCACCCACTCCAAATGGGCGACGGTGCGCGGCGGCCGGATCGAGACTTTCCGGACCTTCATGACCGGCGAGGTCTTCGCCCTGCTCACCCGCCAATCGGTGCTGCGCCTTCTCGCCGAGCCGCCGCACGACGACGCAGCGGCGCGGGCCGCCTTCGCGACGGGTCTCGAGGCGGCCTCCGCCGACGGTGGGATCCTCAACCGCGCCTTTCACGCCCGAACCGGCGTCCTCGCCGGTCGGATGGCGCCGCAGGACGTCGAACCCTATGTGTCCGGACTGCTGATCGGTTCGGAAATCGCCGAGGCGAAGCGGCTGGCACCGACCGATCTGCCGATCGTGCTGGTCGCCGGCGGGGTCGTCGCCACCAATTACCGCGCGGCGATCGAAGCGGCCGGCAGCCGCGTCGCGCTCGTCGATCCCGAACGCTCGTTCGTCGACGGGCTGCTGCGTATCGCCCGCCACAGCCGGGAGGCCGCCGATGTCCACGCTCGCTGAGTTCCGAGAGGCGCTCACCGCCTTTCCGGTCGTCGCCATTCTGCGCGGGGTTCGCCCGCAGGAGGTCGTGGCGGTGGCGGAGGCGCTGGTCGCGGCGGGTGTCCGCATCATCGAAGTGCCGCTCAATTCGCCCGAACCGACGCGATCGATCGCAGCGCTCGCCGAGGCCTTCGCCGGCCCCGCGATCATCGGTGCCGGCACCGTGCTCACGGTCGACGACGTCGCGCGGGTCACTGAGGCGGGGGGGCGGCTGATCGTCTCGCCGAACACGAACGTCGACGTCGTCGCAGCGACCAAGCGGGCGGGTCTCGTCTCGGCGCCCGGCTTCCTGACGCCGAGCGAGGCCTTCGCGGCGATCGGTGCCGGGGCCGACGTGCTGAAGATCTTTCCCGGCGAAGCGGTGACGCCGGCGATCGTCCGGGCGCTGTCGGCGGTCGTTCCGGCAACTGTGCCGATGCTGCTCGTCGGAGGCGTCGCCGCCGACACCATCGACCGCTGGACGGGCGCGCCGATCGCCGGTTTCGGTATCGGCTCGTCGCTCTACAAGCCCGGAGACGATCCGGCGACGGTCGGCGCCAAGGCCACGGCTTTCGCCGCCGCATTGCGTGCCTTCGGCTGAGATCGTCGGCGCCGGACCGAGGGAACGCCCGCCGCCTCGCCGGATGCGGATCCTCGTCCGCCCGACCTCACGTCGAGGGGCGAGCGTCGCGGGCGAGAGGGCCGGCGGTGCTCCGGCGCGCGACGACCTCGAAGCCGAGGTCGACCACCGGTGCGCCGATCGGTTCGCCGGCGATGCGCGCGATCAGGAGCTCGATCGCCTTGCGCCCCATCTCCAGGCGATTGGTCCTGACGCTGGTGAGCGGTGGATTGGCGACGGCCATCATCTCGAGGTCGTTGAAGCCGCAGATGCCGAAGTCGTCCGGAACCGAGATCCGTCGGCGTTGACACTCGAACAGAACGCCGATCGCCAGATCGTCGTTGTTGCAGAAGACCGCGTCGACTTCGAGGGTGCGGGAGAGTAGCTCGCTCAGCAGTTCGCAGCCGAGTGTCACCGTCGAGGCGCGTTGGGTGGTGACGATCAGCCGCTCGTCGAACAGCCCCGCCTCCTTCATGACTTCACCGTAGCCCTCGAGACGTCGCCGGGTTCGCGGATCCATGCGGGCGCCGAGGAAGGCGATGCGGCGGTATCCGCGATCCCGCAGGTGCCGCGTCGCCGCCCGGCCGGCGTCGCGGTGGGAAAAGCCGACCATCATGTCGATCGGTTCGTCGCCGATCTCCATGATCTGCACGATCGGACAGTCGACCTGTCGCAGCAGCGCCACGGACCGGGCCGACTGGTCGAGGCCGGTGACGATCAGACCGGCGGGCCGCTGGCGCGAGAACACGCCGAGGAGGCGCTCCTCCTCGAGGATCGAATAGCGGGTGTTGCCGAGCTGGACGTGGAACGGCGACCCCTCGACTCGCTCGTAGATGCCGCGCAGCACGTCGGCGAACACGCTGTTCGTGACCGACGGGATCAGGATGCCGAGAACGTCGGACTTCGCCGAGGCGAGCACCCGAGCAGCGGGATCGGGAACGTAGCCGAGGCGAGCGACCGCTTCCATCACCCGCAACCGGACGGGTTCGGAGACGAGTTCGGGCGTCCGCAGCACACGCGATACCGTGATAGCGCTCACACCGACCGCCTCTGCGACGTCTGACAGTCTGATTCTCCTGGACAATCCTCGTGTCCCACATGTCTTCGCCGGGTACTCCGTCAGTATAGACGATTCCCCCGACTTGACGAATGATAGCGCTAACACTTAAAACGCATCCCGACGAAACGATACCGACGAGAAGGGTGGCGCGGACAGGGAGGCTCGGGACGACCGATTTCACGAACGTCACGATCCGGCCCGACGGACCGGTCGGAACCGACGCGAGACGAGCGGTCCGGGTACCGGGATCCGTAACCTCCCCTATCGCGCGGCGCAGCGGTCGGATCCGCGGTATCATTCCTTCCGACCGGCTCTCTCGGTGGCGCGTGGCGCCGTGACTCCACGACGACGCCGACCACCAATCCGGCCATGTAGGTCGCACTCAGGTGAGGATGCTTCAAATGAAGAAAACACTCACGTCCACCGTGGTCCTTCTGTCTTCGCTGTGCCTGGCCACGGGCGCATTCGCTCAGACGAAGGAAATCCGCGTCCTGCTCGCCAATCACCCCTACGGCGAACTCTTGAAGACGGTCATTCCCGACTTCGAGAAGCAATCGGGGATCAAGGTCAACTTCGAGAGCCTGCAGGAAAGCCAGCTCACCACCAAGCTGACCACCGAATTCGCCACGAAGTCCTCGTCGGTCGACGTCTTCATGACCCGGCCGTTGCAGGAAGGGAAGATGTTCAACAAGAACGGCTGGGACGAGCCGGTGGCGAAATACGACTTCGCCGACTATCCCAAGACCGTCATGGGCGTCGCAAAGGCCGGCGGGGCGCCCTACCTCGTACCGCTCGTGACCGAGTGGCAGGTCCTCTACTATCGCAAGGACCTGTTCAAGGCGGCCGGGGTCGAAGTGCCCAAGACCTTCACCGAGCTCGAAGCCGCCGCCTCGAAGCTCAATTCCGGTGACGTCGCCGGCATCGCCTCGCGCGGCAAGGGTGCGGCGGCCGTCACCCAGCTCTCGAGCTACGTCTACAACTACGGCGGTCTCTACATCGACAAGGGTGTCGCGGTGTTCGATCAGCCCGCGGCGGTCGACGCCATCCGCTACTACGGCAAGATCCTCGGCACCTACGGCCCCAAGGGCGTGACGTCGATGTCGTGGGAGAACATCATGCCGCTGTTCCAGGCCGGCAAGGTGGCGATGTGGACCGACGCCTCGGTGTTCTACGGGCAGGTGGTCGATCCGGCCAAGACGAAGATCCCGGCGGCGGACGTCGGTATCGCCAACCTCCCGGCCGGCCCGAAGGCCTCGAGCCCGTTCATCGTGACGTCCTGGGGCATCGCGGTGGCGAGCCAGTCGAAGAACAAGGAAGCGGCGCTCCAGTTCCTCGACTGGGCGAGCAGCAAGGACCTGGCGGTGAAGGGCATGCTGGCCAACATCACCATGGCGCGCTCTTCGGTGTGGAAGGACGCGAAGGTGGTGGCCGCGGTCAATCCCGGCCTGGTGGCGACCCGCGATCATGCCGCGGAGTTCGGCAACCCGCTCGATCGGCCCTACATGAGCGCGGTCGGCGAAGCGCGTGACCAGATCGGCGAGCTGATCATCGAGTCGATCAACACCAAGGGCGAATCCGCCAAGCTGCCCGAGATGGCCAAGGCCAAGGCCGCCCGGGTGAACGAGCTGCTCAAGGACGCCGGCGAGTACGGCCAGCCGTGAGGAGAAGCGGACGATCGGTCTCGACCTCGGCCGACCCGGCGCATGTCGCCCGGTCGGCCGGGATCGGTGTCCGGTGAGCCGGCGAGGGAGACGGAAGCGGGGGCTTCGATGCGCAGACCGAGCTACGTCGAAAAGTATCTGCCGATCCTGTTTCCGCTGCCGGCGATCGTCTTCATCGCGCTCTTGATGATCTTCCCGATCCTCTACACCCTGGGGCTCAGCTTCACGAATTGGAACCTGACCTCGGGGATGCCGATGAGTTTCGTCGGCTTGCGCAACTTCGGGCGCGTCTTCACCGAGCCCCGCTTCCTCGACGCCGTGTGGCGGACCCTGTCCTTCACCTTCCTGGCGGTGTTCTTCGAAGCGGTGCTGGGCACCGCCGTCGCCCTCATCCTGAACCGGGCCTTCATCGGCAAGAGCCTGGCGAAGCTCCTGCTGCTCCTGCCGCTGGTGGCGACGCCGGTGGCGGTCGGCATCGTCTTCAATCTCTTCTACGACCCGACCATCGGGCTGGCCAACTGGGCGCTGTCGACGCTCGGACTGCCGCAGGGTCTGTGGGTGTCGGACGCCTCCTCGGTGCTGGTCTCGCTGGTCATCGTCGACGTCTGGCAGTGGACGCCGATGATCACGCTGATCGTGCTCGCCGGTCTCGCCGGGCTCTCGGAGGAGCCGTTCGAGGCGGCGCGGGTGGACGGCGCCACACCGTGGCAGGTGCTGCGCTACGTCACCATTCCCATGGTCATGCCGACCATCCTGACCGCGGTGATCCTGCGCCTCATCGATGCCTTGAAGACCTTCGACATCATCTTCGCCATGACCGGCGGCGGCCCGGGCTACGCGTCCGAGACGCTCAACATCATGGGCTTCAAGTACTCCTTCGAATACTTCCGCATGGGGCAGGCCTCGGTGATCCTGATCGCCCTGTTCTTCTTCGTTCTCCTGTGCAGCCTCGGAATCATGAAACTGCGATCGACTTCCGAAAGCTGAAAACGCCAAAGGCCGCATGTTCGAACGGGAGGTGATCCACGATGAAGAAGAACATCCTGCACGAGACACTGTTCTATCTCGTCGTGATCTTCATATCGCTGATGGTGCTCTTCCCGTTCCTGTGGATGCTGTCGTCGTCGTTCAAGACGCAGACGGACATCATCGCGTGGCCGCCGAAGCTGATCTTCACGCCGACGCTGCAGAACTACGAGAAGGTGTTCGGCGAGCAGGACTTCCTGAAGTACTTCGTCAACTCGACCGTCGTCGGCGGTCTGGCGGTCGGCCTGTCGCTCGTCCTCGGGCTGCCGGCGGCCTATTCGATCTCGCGCTTCACGCAGAGAAAGCTCGCGCTGTTCATCCTCTTGGCGCGGCTGATGCCGGGCATCTCGTTCCTGATGCCCTGGTACATCATCTTCTCGCGTCTGAACCTGATGGACACCTACGTGGCGCTGGTGCTCAGCCACATGCTGATCGCCCTGCCGATCGTGGTGTGGATCATGTCGTCCTACTTCAACTCCATTCCGGTGGAGCTCGAGGAATCCGCCATGGTCGACGGGGCGACGCGGCAATACGCCTTCTGGGCGATCATCCTGCCGATGTCGGGGCCGGGCATCATCACCTCGGTGACGCTGTCGTTCATCTTCTCCTGGAACAACTTCATGTTCTCCCAGGTGCTCTCCATGGAGAAGACCAAGACGCTGCCGATCGCGGTCTACAACTTCGTCTCCTACGCCGAGGTGGACTGGGGCGGCGTCATGGCGGCGGCGGTGGCGATCATGGCGCCGGCGATCATCCTGACCATGATCTTCCAGAAATTCGTCGTCAAAGGACTGACCATGGGAGCGGTCAAGGGCTGACGCTCGGGCCGCCTTCCACGAACAACGAGAAAACCGAGCGAAACGACCATGGCCTCCGTCGACATCGTCAACGTCAAGAAGTCCTTCGACCGAGCCGAAATCCTGCGCGGCGTCTCCGTCGCGATCGAGGACGGCGAGTTCGTGGTGCTGGTCGGCCCGTCGGGCTGCGGCAAGTCCACGCTGCTGAGGATGATCGCCGGGCTAGAGACGATCACCGCCGGCGAGATCCGCATCGGCGGCACGGTCGTCAACGATCTGGCGCCGCGTGATCGCGACGTCGCCATGGTGTTCCAGAACTACGCGCTCTATCCGCACATGACCGTCGCCGACAACATGGCCTTCTCGCTGAAGCTGCGCGGTGTGGCGCGGCCGGAGATCGAGACCCGCGTCCAGCGGGCGGCGGAGATCCTAGGGCTCACCGGCTATCTGAAACGGCGGCCGAAACAGCTCTCCGGCGGCCAACGCCAGCGCGTCGCCATGGGGCGAGCGATCGTGCGGGATCCGCGCGTCTTCCTGTTCGACGAGCCGTTGTCGAACCTCGACGCCAAGCTGCGGGTCGCCATGCGCAGCGAGATCAAGGAGCTGCATCAGCGGCTGAAGACGACGATGATCTACGTCACCCACGACCAGATCGAGGCGATGACCATGGCCGACCGCATCGTGGTGATGCGCGAGGGCAACGTCGAGCAGATCGGCGGGCCGCTCGAGCTCTACGACACGCCGGCCGATCTCTTCGTCGCCGGATTCATCGGTTCGCCGGCGATGAACATGTTGAAGGGTACGCTCGAGATCGGCGACCGTACCGGCTTCGCCGCGGAGAACGGCATCTTCGTGCCGCTGGCGCCCTCCCCGGACCTCGAAGGCCTCGGCGGGCGGCCGCTGGTGATCGGCATCCGGCCGGAGCACCTCAGGATCGTCGAAGACGGAGAGGACGGGTTCGCGGTGGGCGCCAAGATCGTCGAACCGACGGGGTCCGAGACCCAGGTGACCGCGACCGCCGGCGGCACCGAGATCATCGCCCTCTTCCGCGAACGCCAGATGATCCACCAGGGCGACACGTTGCGCCTCGCCCCGATTCACTACCATCTGTTCGACGCCGAGAGCAGCGAGCGGTGCGCCTCGATCCGGGTCGACCGCGGAGCGTGACCGGAGTACCGGGCGTCGGCCGCTCGGCGGCGCCCGTCGACGCCGGTCGGGTTCGCACGACGAACGATCCGATATCGACGGGTCGCCGACATGGCGCGACGGCAGCGCCGGGTCGCATCCGCGTCAACGACGACCTGCGGCGAGCGATCTGGTCGCAGCGGCGAGGACCGACGGATCGCAGGTTTCACCGGCGACACTCTGCGCCCAGACGGTGATGTGGCGATCGAGGCCGCGGGTGGCCTCGATCTCGCTGCGGATCGGCATCGGTAGCTGCTTCAGGCGCAACAGACGCTCGAAGTCGTCGACCGCCTTGCCGGCGCCGGGTCGGATCGCCAGACCGTGAAGATGGGTGGAGTGGAGCTTGCCCGTCGGCAGAACGGCGAGACATCCCACCGGAAGCGCGGTCGGACGCATCGCCCGCATCAACGCCTCGCCCCAGATCATCGCCTCCATCATGTCACGATCGGTGCCGTCGGCGGCGACACCGAGGGTGGGAGAGGTCGAAATCTCGAACAGCAGTCGGTTGCCGCGCACCGTGGCGATGTCGTCGGCGCGCGCCGCGACGGCGTCCAACAGGCGGTCGCGCACCGCCGTCGAGAAGCGGCTTTCATCCGCCATGAAGGGCCCGACGGACGCCTCGTCGACGTCGCCGATGCGGATCTGGGTGAAGTCGATCTTCGCCTGTAGGACCTCGAGCCGTTTGCGATATTCCTCGGCGATGTTCAGGGTCTCTTCCAGCCGGGCCTGGAGATCGGCGAGGCGAGCCTGGAGATCGGCGACGGTCGGCTTGTCCGGCTTCTGCGGTTTCGTCGGGACCGGAAGCGGCGCCGGCGGGCGAAGACGCAGGACGCCGATTTCGCGCCGCAGATCATCGATGGTCTTCGTCGATGCCGCGAATTCTTTCGCGTGGCGATCTGCATCGGCCTTCAGCCTTCGATTCTCCTTTTCCAGCGCATCGACCTTCGCCTTCTCGATGCTGATCATCGCACCCGTGTTCTTGAGTTTGACATGATCGCCGGCGCCGAACAGCGCCAGCAGCAGCACCGTCATGGCGAAGATCGAGAAGATCAGGTCGGTCGCCGGTGTATAGTCGTCTCCCGGCTCCTCCCACTGACGATCGCTGCGACGCGCCATCGCCTCACCCCGAGGTCAGGCGGGCGGCGAGCCACCCGGGCAAACCCGCCGTCTGGGCGGTGACGAGCACCATCGCCGCCGCGGCGAAGACCATGGCGAGAGCCAGTCGGCGGGCGAGGCGGTTCACCGCCTCGCGTTGATGCGGGGCGGCTTCGACCAGGCGTCCCGCCGCCTCGCCGAGGCGGCGATCGACGAGGGTCTCGATCGCCTCGCGGCTCTCCACGCCCCAGCCCGAGCGGATCTCTTCGACGAGGCGCGTCGACCCCGTGCGGAGCACCTCGCTCATGTCGGCCAGGGCCGCTTTCTGCACTTCGACGCCGCGGGTGGACGCCGCCTCGAACTGAGCCACGACGCGGGTCTCGAGTTCGCCGACCGCAGCCGTCATGCGCTCGAGGCCGGTGATCGCGGCACTCTGGGTAGCGAGGAGGTCGCTCAAACGGCGCCCCGACTGCTCGAGCGCGGCGATCGGCTGGGCGAGAGTGTTCTCGGTGCGCGACAGTGCGTCGCCGAAGCGGCTGGAGATGGCGATCATGTCCTTCTCCTGGCGACGCATGAAGTCGACATGTTCGCCGAGCACCGAGCGCAGGGCGGCGATGTCCTCGCCGAGGGGCGTGTCTTCGGAGGCACGGCGACAGACGATCTGAACGCGACCGGCCTGACGCTCCAGCAGTTCGACGAGATCGTTCTCGCGCGAACGCATGGTCCAGGCCATCAGCTGGAGCAGGATCGCGGCGGCGAGACCGGCGATCGACGTGGAGAAGGCGATGCCGAGTGAACCGACGATCAGATTGATCGATTCCTGGATCATCGAATTGTCGAGGTTGGTCGCCCTGACGATCGGGCCGACGCCGGCGAGCGATCCGACGATGCCGATGAAGGTGGCGAGAATCCCGAGGCGGACGCCGAACTGCTGGGCGTCGCGCAGGCCCGTCGAATGGGCGGTGACGTTGCCGAGGA
This sequence comes from uncultured Alphaproteobacteria bacterium, assembly GCA_937873675.1. Taxonomy (GTDB): domain Bacteria; phylum Pseudomonadota; class Alphaproteobacteria; order Rhizobiales; family Ancalomicrobiaceae; genus CALBKH01. Next base: position 11,158 of record CALMYM010000244.1, read on the forward strand.
CCCGCTCGACGATGAGATTGACCGGATCGAACCGCCGCCCCGCGGCGTCGAGCCGGACGTTTTCGGTCATCTTGTAGGCGGCGGTGGCCACCAGCTTCGGGTCCCGGGCGGTGCCGCCGAAGACGAAGGGATTCTCCGGTGCGGTCAAGTCGATGCGGAGGACATCGAGCCGGGCGAGATACTGGGTGCAGCGTGTCTCGATCTGATCGAGCGCGAGGCGCTCGCGCGCCAGGAAGCCGAGCCCCGTCGCCAGCCGCCACGATCCGACGAGCAAGACACCGTCGAAGATCGCCGCCGCCAACACGAGTTTGCCCGAGTTGGGCCCGCCGAAACCGAAGCCTTCGAGCCAAGCCGCCACGACGGGAACGGCAGGACCGACGGTGGCGATCACGGCCAGAGCCATCCCGAAGACCATGTAGACGAAGAGCGCCGGATTACGGCGGGGGCTCAACGCCGCCAAGCCGATCCTGACCGTGCCGTGGCTCTGGAGCCAAGCCGGAACCAACGTCGACTTCGTCGGAGTTCGGCCGATGCCGAGGTGGGCGGGGGCATCGTCGGGCGGACGAGGGACGTCCCCGCCCCGGCTTTCGCTCTCGCTCATGACCACACCTCACAGACGATCCGGACGTCTCGGATCGGGTGGGATGATCTCGATCTCGGGACCGTCCGCACCGTCGCCCGCGGGGATATCGTCCGCCGGGACATCTTCCGCAGCGGCGGCATCGGTCGGACGCGAGCCCGGCTTCGCCTCGCCGGCGGGAAGCGCAGCGGTCGCCCCCAGGGCGCGGCCGGCACCGGTCGAGTCCTCGATCAAATTCGCCATGCGGCGATCGTCTTCGGCGACCCTGGCCTTGGCGCGTTCGAGTTCCGTCTCGTCGAGGTCGTAGATGTTGCGGTCTTCCGGGGTCTTGCGCGGATTGTCTCGCAACGCCAGGTAGAGTTTGTCGACGATCTCCATGTTGCGCTCCCGCTGTCGACGGATGCGTTCGAGTTCGGCACCGATCTGTTCGCGGCGATGGTCGGCGAGGGCCTGATCGGCGACGGTCGCGAGATCGGAGGTGTCGAACATCGCCTTCTGAGCGCGGCTGAGGTCGACGCGACCATCCTCGACATAGACCGAGAAGCCGTAGATCTCGATCATCAGACGCGACACGTGCGTCTCCAGCCGGGTCTTGAGGGCCGGCTGTACGACGCCCGACTCGGTGCCGTATCCGGTCGCCAATCCCTTGTCGAGACTGCGGATCTCGGCCGCGTCGAGGTCGTTGAGGAACTGCCTCGACCCACCGGAGAGGGTGTCGAAGATGGCGGAACGATCGAGATGGGACTCGCCTCGCGCCACCATCTCCGGCACCCGCGACGGTTCGAGTTGGCCGGATCGGAAGCGGATGGTCACCGGGATGAGATCCGCCTGCGAACGCAGGTTGCGTGGCATCACGTTCAGCGAGACGGTCATCGCACCGAGAGCGATGATCCGCCGCCAGAGGGTGGCCACGGCCGAATCGACCTTGCGCAGCCGCACGATGCAGACGATGGGATCGAAACGTGAGCGCAGCTCGGCCTGAATCGCCAGAACCAGACGATTGTGGACGTAGTTGGCCTCACCCCGCACCGAACCGGCGACGATCTCTCCGACGTGGTCCCACTGCTCCCAGCGCGCGAAGTAGTCGGAATGCTCGATCTGCGACATCACCGCGACGGTGGTCTTGCGCACCATGCCGAGGATGCTCGACTCGATCTCGGCATTGAAATCGTTGGCGTCACGCGGCTGGTCGCGATGATGGCGAACGAAATCGACCAATGGCCGGATGGTCTTGAACTGGATCTCGAGGGCGATGTCGAATTCGGCGACGCCGAGTTCGTTCTTGGTCTTGAAGCTCTCGCCGGCCACCTCGAGGTGCTGCTTCTCGAGCCAGCGGTTCTCCGGCAGGATCACCTTGGCGAGAATGGGATGGACCTTCTGACCCGTCGCGGCGGCGGCGTCGCGCAGGAGGCGCTCCACATGGGCGGCGACCTCGGCCTGATCCGACAGGGCCAGATCCCAGAAGTCACGACCGTGCATGGCGATACGAAGCGCCCGGTCGGCCTGGGCGGCGAGCCAGTCGGCGCGTCGCGGCAGGCGCAGCGAATCGAACAGCCCCGCTCCGGTCGGCTCGAAGGTGAGCACCGCCTCGACATAGAAGTCGATCACTCGACCGGCGTTGCCGCTCCATGCGACGTTGCAGGCGACCTTCTCCTCCAAGGGCATCGGCGCTTCGACCGGTTCCATCTGAACGCGCCGGGTGCGGTGGGCGGTGGCGCGGAACGCGCGATCGACCGCTTGCGACACGATCCTCTCGACCTTGGGGCGATCGAACCAGAAGTCGTAGAGCATCACCTCGTCGCGGAAGGCGGTCGCCACCACCATCCGCACCCGTTCCTCGCGCTCGCGATCGGAGTTCGGCAGCGGATCGTGGGCGCGTTCTTCGGTCGGCTCCAGTACGACGTGGACGGAGGCGGAGACCGTGCGGTGCGGGGCGTCCTTGGTGCGCACGTCGAGATGGCGCACGGCGACCTCGGGCAGGTCGACGACCTGGGGTCCGAGTTCGAAGATCAACTCGGAATCCAGTCCGATGCGATCGAGGATCGACTGCTGGATCCGCCGCTGCCAGTTGGTGCGGTCACGAGCGATGCGGCGGGCGAGATTGTCCGGCCCTTCGCGTTGGCTCTCGTCGCTCAACACCCGGACGGCGTCGCGGATGACGCCGAACAGGACCTCGCTCGGGCCGAGAACCGGATCGGCGAGGGCCTGCACGATCTGCTCCGCACGTGAGTACGGCGCGCTCACCCGCAAGCGGAAACTGATCTTCGTCTCCTCCTTGGTGACGAAGATCCTCATCGTCTGTTCGACGTCGTAGATGTCGGCCCAGGTGTCGACCTTCAGCGCATAGGTGACGGTGCGCCGCAAAGACTGCGTCATTCGGTTGAGGAAACCGTCCTTGCGCACGACCTTGCCGTCGGCGCGGTCGATGGTGACGTGGACATGGTGCGGAGCGGCCCGGGATGCGGTCGTCTGCGTGAGAATGGCTTCGAGGCCTGCGGTCATCGATGTCCTCACCGGTTCGGTACGAGCGTGGCAATCGGAGGGGCGAGAAGATTCGCGACGGCGGTCCAGCAGGCGAGACGCTCGCTATGACGCGCCTCGGTGCGGGGACAGCAGCGACTGCGGAAGTGGGCCACCAGTTGCGTCTGGACGTCGACGAGGGCGCGCAGGGCGCGGCCGGTACGTTCGGCGTGCGGTTTCGATGCGATCACATCGCCGACCCGGGCGAGAGTGGCGCGGAACTCCTCGTAGTCGTCTTCGCCCGGCGTGAGGGCGCGCGTGCCGAAACGGTGGAAGCGCCAGAACATCAGAACGCAAGGGGCATAGAGGTCGAGCAGCGCGCGCGCATCCGGTCGCCCCGCGGCGGGAGGGTCGTCACCGTCTGCGAGGATCGCGGCGACGACCGATCGACCGTCGAGGGTTCCGCTGAGGCGGTAGTGACGCGAGATCGTGCTCCACACCACCTGTTCCAGATGGTCGCGGACGAGAGAGCGTCGGTTCGCCTCCTCGCGATCGATCTCCTCGACGAGAACCCAGAACACGTCGAGGATTCGCTGCGCGATCATGTCCTCGACCCGAAGCGCCGGTGCCGATCCTCCCCTCGGACCGCCGGCGAAGGCCGCGAGGGTGGCGAGCGCGTCCAGACGCTCGGAGGGGGTGCGGCGGAAGAGGCGGCCGAGAAGATCGATCGGAGGCGGCGCCTCCGAGGTCGCATCCGGTAGGCGGATGCCGAGGCGTGCCAACAGGCAGCGAGGTAGAGGCGGTTCGAGCAGTTCCTGCGCGTCGGTCGGGATCTCCCACGTGGTGAGAGCGTCGTCGAACCAGACGGCGAGAGCTCGGCCGAAGGGACGGAAGGGGTCTTCGTCGGCGACCGCCCAAAGAGCATCCGCCCAGGCGTCGACGGCCGGCGGAAGGCGGTCGCCGGCCTGGACGGCGCTGCGCATCATGCGGCCGAAGACGTCGCGGAACCGACGCAACGTGTCGGTGAAGGTGGCGCGATCGATCCCGACGAAGAGGCGCAGGGTCGCTCGACCGAGTGTCGACGGCGCCGGTCGCGGCCCGAAGAGGACGAGGAAGGCGAGAACCGTGAGGGCGCTGGCGCGGGGGATCCGGGCGAAGATACGGTCGAGCAGATCGGCGAGATCGGCCTCCTCGACCATCGGATCGGCGGTGTAGACGTCGAGGGTGTCGCGAAGATGGGCGGCGGCGGCGACGCGCAAGCCGTCCTCCTCGGCGGCGACTCGCTCCGCGATGTCGCCGATTCCCGCGAGGGCTTCGATCAGGTCCTGGAGAGCGCTTTCGCCGTCCGGCGTTTTCGTATGCGCGAGGGCTTCGGCGTGGAGGCGGGTCAGATCGCCGACGACACGGATCTGGTCGAGGATCTCCGGCGCGACCCCCGGGAGCATCCTCGCCACCTCCGTACGCGGTGGGGCGAGGTCGGTGTCGGTCGGACCCATCCCGGTGAAGAGGGCGACGATGTCGGCCGCACCGAGATATCCGTGATCGATGCGGCGGAGCGACAGCGCGAGATCGATCACCACCGGAACGAGGCCGGCGGGAAGATCCACCGTCGACGCCTGCGCCCGCACGAGACGCGCCAATTCGGTGAGCCTGCCGCTCTGCTCGCGCAGGCGTGGGCGCAGATCGAGGCCGGCGAGGCTCGGACCGGGGACGAAAGCCTGCTCGGATCCCACCACGAGGCCGATGTCCTGGGCGATGCGATCCCGCGTCTTGTCGAAGAGGTCGCCCCATCCGGGCGGGGGCCGTATCGGCGCGCCGAGGCGTCGATCGTCCTCCGCTTCGCGCAGCCAGGTCTCACGCAGGAGAGGCGTGAGGCAGGCGGAATGAGCCGGGCCGGGTGGGAGCAACCAGCGGCAGAGTTCGAGCACGGCGAGAGCCGAGCGGTTCGGCACCAGGGTGGCGACCAGGAGAATGGTCCGGCCGATCGGGCCGCCCCATTTCGGGGCGTCGTCGGACCGGATCACCTCGAGAAGGCGCTCCCGCGCCTCGGCTCCCAGGTTGGTCGCTCCCTTGGCGCTGTCGACGACGATCTTCTCGATCTCCTCGACGATCCGATCGTGGCCGTCGATGTCGTCGCGGGTTTCGAGACGGCGCAGGAGAACGTGGAGACTGGCTTCTTGGTCCGCCGACGAGGCATCGTCGACGCGTGCGGTGCTGCGCAGTCGCCCCCCGACGACACGTTGCAGTTCGGTCTCGCCCAAGTGTCGATCGCGGGCGAAGCCAGCCAGCCAGGTGTCCGTCCACGGCACGATCGAGGCGTGGGACAAGGCGTCGACGAGACGCAGGACGGTCTGCCCGGTCGGCACCTCGACCAGGACGACGAGGCGGGCGGAACGTTCGGCGAGACGCGCCGCGAGGTTCTCCTCGCCGTCGTCGGTCGGATCCGCCGGACGGTGGCAGGCGGCCACCACCAGGGGCGCATCGATCGCCCCGGCCGAAAGCGTGTCGAGGAAGACCCGTTCCTGCGAGCGTTCGTCGCCGATCGCAGCGTCGATCGCCTCGAGGAGGTCGGGCACGCGTACCGAACCGAGACCCGGGCCGCCCTCGACGCGTTCGAAGGGACGCGAGTCGCCGAGGGCGAGGGCGACGCGATGGAGCGCGGCACGATCGGTGGAGCGGGCGATCAGGAAGATCACCCGCAGATCGCGCTCGATCGCGTCCTGGGCCACGGAGTCGAAGAAGCCGGCGAGATCCGCGCGCCAGCCGCGTTGGTCGTTGCGGGCGATGCCGGACGTGGCGCTGCGACGATAGGTCGGACGCCGCTCGGTCGTCTCGCGGGAGGCCGGTCCGGCGAGGCCGCCACCCCCGGCGGCGGCGATGTCGCCACGCGCCGACGCCTTGGCGTCGGCATCGGAAAGGGGCGACGACGAGGCCGCATCGGAGGTGGATGCGGGGAACAGGGGCGCCTGCCGAAGGTGCGGGTCTTCGGTCATGGCGCCGCCCGCCCCGGCTGGAACACGGTGCGCACCACCGCCCGCACGTGGTGGAACTCGTGCGCCAGCGTGGTGGGATCGTCGATGCGCATCACTCGCTCGTCTCGGTGCAGGAGCAGAAAGCGACGCCCGTCCTCTTCGACCCATTCGGCCGAGGTGTCCGGCGGCGCACACATCAGTCCATCGGAGCCGAGATAGTCGTCGATCGTCGTCGGGCGTCCGAGGATGCGGGACGGCGGGGCGGCCACGGTGCAGAGATTGCGGAACTCGGCCCCGGTCGGCAGACGCAGGGGAAGGCGTGTTTCGGCGCACAGGCGCGCCAGGAGCCGGCCGACCGCATCGGCGTCGGTGAGATGCGCGGCGAGCCGGTGGGCGCCGGGACGCTGCGAAGCGACGGCGGCGGTGATCGGGTGGAGGGCGTGATAGACCACACGTCGGTCATCGGCTCGGAGGATCGCTTGATGATCGGGCAGAAGACCGGGCCGCGGGCTGGACAGGTCGGGCGCGTAACCCTCGATCCGGCATCGGCGGGCGACCTCGTCGTCGCGCCGTTGCGCCGAGATCGCGACGCCGTGACCGGCGAGGAAGTTACGAACCCGGTCGGCGGCGACGTATCCACCGGTGGAGATCCCGAGCCCGCCGATGTCGGCGATACCGACGAATGCCGGCAGGCCGTCGATCTCCGCGAAGATCGGGCCACCACTGTAGCCCTCTTCGACGGCGAACTGGTGAGCGCCCGACAGTGTCTGGCCCTCCGTCCCGGAGACGTGAGCGGGGTCGAGACTACGACTGTCGAAAGTGAAGCGCGGCTCCGGAACGCACTGGACGCCGCCGACCCAGACCTGGCGAGCGCCCGACGGAAGAGGACGCGGTTCGATCGGCGCACGCGGCCCGATCACCGGTGCATCGAGCCGCAGCAGCGCCAGATCGAAGTGCTCGTCCTCCGCGACGATCTCGACATCCGGGAAGGCGCCGATCTCGGCGCCGAAATCCACCTCGATCCGACGCTCACCTCGTCGCGCGTCGAAGCGGGGGAGCGGCTCGCTGTGGTTGGCGCGGGACACCCCGGCGCCACCGACCGCCGGGTGAACGACATGGAAGCAGGTCAGGACGTGGTACGGGTCGACGAGCAGGCCCGTTCCCCAAGCGATGTCCGGTTCCGGCCCGCCCCAGGAGGTCAGGTGGATCCGTACCATGGCCACGTAGGGAAGCGGACGCCGCTCCTCCATGCGACGCCTCCAATCCGGGCGCGTCGGGTCGGTCGCCGCCGCGACGATCATGTCGTGCGGCTCCGCACGAGCAACCGCTCCGTGACGTTCGTGGAGTCACCCCGGGAAATCTGAGGCATTGCTGAGGTCCGATGACGCCTGTACGCGAGATATCAGAAGGAGCTTATATCGGCAGTTGAACTCGTATAGCTAGTAGAATCATGAATTGACAATTGTACATTGTATTCTCTAGCCATGACGATCGACCAGACGGAGATCAGTCATGCGGCGAGTGCGCGGGACGTGGAAGCGGACGACGGGGGGCCTCCTCGCGGTGGCTTTGTCCGTCGGCCTGTCGGGAGAACCGGTGGCGGCGCAGTCCTCGGCGAGAGGGCTCGGCGACCAATTGCGGGCGGCCAATGCCGACTACGAGCAAACCGTTTCGGAAGGGACGGTCCTCGGCATCGCTGCCGGCGCTCTGATCGGCGGCGCCATCGGAGCGGCCCGGGGACGCGGTGGCGGCGGGGCTCTCGGCGGCGCGGCGATCGGTGCTCTGGCCGGCGGCCTTCTCGGCAACATCGGTGGGCGCGCGGTGGCCGAGAACAAGGCCGATCAGATTCGCCAGGAGAGCCAACTCGACAAGGCGATCGCGCAGGCCCGGGCCGGCAACGCCAAACTCGCATCGATCGTCGGCATGGCCGGCCGCCTCGTCGCGGCCCGGCGTGCCGAACTCGCTCGCCTCGCGAAGAGCGGCGTCGTCGCCGCGCGGCGCCGGTTGGCGGCAGGGCTCGCCGAGGAGGTCGCGACGCTCGACGCCTCGCTGGCGACCGCCCGGAACACTCGCGACACGCTGCGCGCCAATGCCGCCAATTTCTCGGGGCGAGGGGCTGCGGCGCTGGCCGGCGAAGCCGAGCGAGCCGGATCTCAGATCACCTCGTTGCAGGCGCGCCGCAGCGAACTGGCGCAGATGCAGAAGGGGTTGTGACATGGGGTCGCTTCACGACGTCTCCCGGCGGGTCGCAGGACTGGCCGTGCTCGCCCCGATGCTCGCCGCCTGTTGCACCGGGGTGACGACCGATCCCCGCCGCGGCGGGCTCGCCGGCGGGGTCTGCGGCGCGACGACCGGGGCCTACGAGGAACGGCTGGCGGTGCGCCGCGCCGAACTCGCCTCCCTCGACGATGCCCATGCGCGGCTCTCGCGCCACCTCGCTTCGAACCGGAGCGAGGCCGACGACCTCTCCCGGCGGATCGAAAACGCGAGGCATCGGGCCGAGGCGCGGGCGGCGAGTGCCGCGGCGATGGACACCGAGATCGAGCAACTGCGCGAGCGGCGGGCGTTGTCGCAGGCCGAGCTGGCGACGCTCGAAGCGGAGAGCGCCCAGCTCGGTCGCGAGCTCGCCGGCCACATGGAACGGACGCGGCGGACAGAATTGGCGGCGCGCGCGCTGCGTGAAGGCGCGACGGCCTCGGCCGACCGGACGACGATCGAGGCGGCGGAGGCGCGCAATCGTGAGAAGGGCGAGGAACTCGATCGGCGCCTCGCCGATCTGAGACGGCGGATGTCGCCGGCCGGCCAATGAGGCCCGCCCCGGTCCGGCGTCGGAGGCGGCGATCGGTGCAGGCGTCTCCTCGGCGCGCCGATCCCGCCGGCTCGCCGGACGACGTGACGGGCGATCTCGGGCCCGATTTTCGCCGGCGACGCCGGTAGAGGCTTCCCGAACGGCGGACCCGTCGCCCCTTCCGGGCGAGCGGCGGCGCGAGGAGAACGGACGTGCTCAGAAAGACCCTCATCGACTGGCTCACCGTCGCGGCCGAAGCGCAACGCGGCGAAACGCGGGTGGCGCGGCGCGGCGATATGGCCCGACCGGTCTCGGCGCACAGGGAGCGAACCCTGGACGGTGCCGTGATCGAACAACTCGTCGACGAGGCGCTGACCTCCGGCCTTCTCACGGCCGAGGGAGGGATCTCGGACGAGCCGCTCACCGGCGGCAACACCGCCGAACGCGTCGGCGTCCTCAGCCTGCGGCTGCCCTTCGTGTTCAAGATGGATTCGAACGGGGCCAAGCTGGCGGCGGAGGGTGCGACGATCCGGGCGATCCGCACCGACCCGAACCTGCCGCGCGCCTTCCGCGAGGCGTGGCCGATCATCTTCGCGCTGCGGTCGGAGCCGCCCTATGCCTATCTGATGGAGTATTTCCCGCGCGACGCCGGCTGGATCTCGCTGGAAGACCGGCTCTACCCGGGGCCGGACGGAGCCGCGCCCGACCGTCTCGCCGTCCTGCGCCTGATGACCCGGGTGCTCGATCTGCTGTTCGAAGGGTACCGCGCGAGCGTCGACCGTCGATCCTTGCCGAACGTCGCGATGGACTACGTCGATCGCATCTCGGGGCGTCTCGCCGAGGCTGCGAAGCAGGACGCACGCTTCCGTCCCCGTCCGCTGCGGATCGGTGGTCGCGAATTGGCGCCGTGGACCGACTATCTCGAGCGGCTCGAACGTCGGCGAGACCGGATCCTGGCGGTGACGCCGGCGTTCCGCACGGTCGTCCACGGCGACCCCAATCCGGGCAACCTGCTCCTGCGGACCGACGGCGGCGGCGCGGGGAAGCTGATCGATCCCAAGGAGTGGGGGGCGGGGAACTATCTCTTCGACATCGCCAAGATCACCCATTTCCTGGAGGGGACCGGGCCGATCGAAAAGCCGGCGAGCGGAAAGCCGCCTCGGCCGCAACTGCGCGAGGAAGGCAGGGTCGGCATCGTCGACTACGAGATCGAGCGGCCGAGTTGGACCGACGACGCGGTGGCGGTCTGTCTGGAGCATGTCCGGGAATTCGCCGAGGCACAGGGCGATCGGGCGTGGCGAGCGCGATACGCTCTCGCCATGGCCTCCAATCTTCTCGGGCTGCCGATCGGCCGCCTCACGCACAAGAAGAACCCGCGACCGGAGGCGGCTTTCATTCTCTATTGCGAGGGGCTGAAGCGGCTCGCCGAAGCCTGCGAACTCGTGGAGGCATGAATGACCGACGTCGAGCCGACGATCGAACGAGCCGAGATCGACACGGTCGAGCCGGCCCGGTTGGCCGAAGTGCGAAGGCTGGTGCGCGCCACCGTCCCCGCCGTGGTGGAGACGTTCGATCGCCGCGGATTTCAGCTGCTGCACTGGCCGGTGGTTCGGACCAATCCGGCGGGCAAGCCGATCGAATTGTCGCTCGAGCACGAAGCGCGGCTGCGACCGTCCGGCGCGGCGAGCATCCTCGAGCTGCAGCGCCATCTCGACCGCCGGCGGGAACGCGCCCTCTTCGACGGCGAAGGCCCGGGCGATCGGCTGATCGTGCGCCGGGTCGAGCGGCCGCCGGGCGCGCAGAGCGTCGATCGCTACTGGGACGTCGACGGTCGGCTCTCGGGCGGCTTCACGAAACGGGCGGCCTCGTTCCGACAGCGGACACGGACGTCCAAGTTCATGACCTGGTCGAATGGTGGAGCCGAGACCGATTTCGCTCCGTTCAATCTCGAGCTGCCGTTGGTGGCGCTCGGGGGAACGGGCGTGGTGGCGCGGCTCGAGTTCAATTGGATCGACGCGGTCGAGGCGGCGACCACCGAGTTCGATGCGATCCTCGCAGGCGACGCCGATCCACCGGGCAATCCGTTGGCGTTGGCACTCCGGTCGTTGCCCGCGGGACTCGGCGGCGCGTTGCGGCCGGCTCTCGAACACACGACCTTCCGTGAGAAATTCGCATTGCTGTCGCCCTCGGCGCCGGATGCCCCGGAGTACGAGCGCTTCCATCTCAACATCGACCACATGGTGGTGCAGTCGTTGCGGACCGGGCATGTCGCCCATCACTGCGACGTCGACGTCGCAGCCGGGGTTCCGGTCGACGCCGGCGTCCTGGCGGAACTCGAAGCGATCGCCGCGGGTCTGCGCGCGCGGTTCGGCTTCGTCTCGGCGAATGCGCCGAAGGTCTGGTGGGGGGCCACGGTGCTCGGCGAGCTCGACTGAGACCGGTGGGAGGACCCGCCTCGTATCCCGTCCGGCGCGCGGCGGCGTCACTCGCTCTGGCGACCCAGCCGATCTTCGATGCGGGTGGCGGCGGCCTTCACCGCGTCGACCAGGTCGGGGTCGGACTGGTCGACCTTGAACTCGGGGACGACGATCGAGATCGTCGCGATGCAGGCGCCGTCGCGGTCGCGGATCGGCGCGGCGATGCAGGCGACGGAATAGTCGCTCTCGCCCTGCTGCACGGAGAGACAGGCGTCGAGCGCCTTGGGCGAGGTCGTCGCCAGGACCATCGGGTCGGTCTCGGCGCGGCCGGTCGGCGAGGGCGTCGCCGAGCGGCGGAAGATCTCGAGGCGCTCGGCCTCGTCGAGGTGGCCGACGAGCAGGCGGCCCGAGGCGGTCCAATAGAGCGGCACCCGGGTGCCGACCCGCGAGGTCACCTGGAAATGGCCGACACCTTCGGCCATGGCGAGGACCACCATGTGGTCGCCGTCGCGGCCGCAGACCTGCACCGTCTCGCCGACCGTGTGAGAGAGCTCGTTCATCTCGTGGGTGGCGACGGTGAGGAAGTCGAGGTTGCGGGCGTAGGTGAGGCCGTAGTGATAGAGCCGCGGGCCGAGCCACACCGCACCGGCCGCGGTGCGGTCGAGCAGGCGCTTCGCCACCATGTCGTCGACGGTGGCGTAGACGGTGGAGAGCGGTGCGCCCGTCGCTTTGGCGAGTTCGTAGGCGGTCGCCGGCTGACCGGTCTCCTGGAGATGGTCGAGGATCTGCAGCATGCGGTCGAGCGCGCTCACCCGCGACACTCGCTTGCGGCCCCCCGTCGTCACCTCGATCGCCTCGTCGCTCACCGTCTTCGTCCTTCGCCCTGCGCTCGCGCCCGGCTCCACGTCAGTCCGGCCAGGTGAGGATCTTCGCCTCGGCCTTCAGGCGACGCGCCGCGTAGGACGTGGCGATCGGGGTGGGAGCCGCCGCCGCTCGCTCGAGTTCCTCGATCAGGCGACGGCCGACGAGAAATTCCTCGTCTTCGTGCAGATTGCAAGGATCGAGGAAGAAGAAACCGAGTTCGACCTCGTGGTCGCGCACGATCACCGGCGGCGAACCGGCGGCGAGGGCGTCGGCGAGATCCCAGGCGGTGATACGCGCCGCCGCTGCGTCGATCCGCACCTTCAGCCGTTCGAGCGGATTGTGGGTCGGATCGGCTTCGATCTCGGCGCGGACGCCGGGTCTGCCCGAGAGCGCCTCCACCCAGTGATCGAGCGCCGCACGCTCACGCCGACGGACCGCGGCGTGATCGCGCCGGCCCCAGGCCTCCAGCGCGGCGACGGCACCGAGGATGCTCTCCTTGCCGGTCTTCATGCCGCGGCCGATGCCGCGATTCTGCAAGTAGGTGGCGCGGACGAGGTCCTTGCGCCCGGCGACGAGACCGGCGGACGGGCCACCGGGGGACTTGTGGGGGGAAAAGAAGGCGACGTCGGCGCCCCCCCCCCCGAAGCCCGTCAGGGCATAATTCGGAGACGCCGCG
>CALMYM010000245.1 GCA_937873675.1 uncultured Alphaproteobacteria bacterium
TTGGTCTCGTCGAGACCCTGGACCACCTCCTCGAAGGTGGAGGTGCGGCGGGCGATCTCGAGGACCGGGCGCACCGTGGCCGGCGCTTCGCCGTAGTACCACGGGTTGAGTTTGTCGAAGCCGGCGAGCTCGTGGCGTGGACCCGGGTCCCAGGTCTCGCCGCGCAGCCAGGCGTCGATGTGGCGCGCCGCCTGTTTGCCGTGGCCGACGCCGACCGTGACGGTGCGCTCGGAGGGCACCATGTCGCCACCGGCGAAGATGCCGGGCGCGCCGGTCATCATGTCGGGGCCGACCTGGACGACGCCCTTCTGGATCTCGAGCCCGGGTACGCCCTCGAGCAGCGACAGATCGACGTCCTGGCCGAGCGCCAGCACCACCGAATCCGCCTCGAGCGTCTCGAATTCGCCGGTCGGCTGGGGGAAGCCCTTGTCGTCGAGTGCCATCTTCTCGACGGTGATGGAGCCGGCCTCGACGTTCTTGATCGTCGACAGCCACTTCATCATCACGCCCTCTTCGAGCGCCTCCTCGACCTCGAAGTCGTGCGCCGGCATGTGGTCGCGGGTGCGGCGGTAGACGGTGAGGGCCTCTTCGGCGCCGAGGCGCTTGGCGGTGCGGGCGACGTCGATCGCCGTGTTGCCGCCGCCGTAGACGACGACGCGGCGACCGAGCAGCGGCTTGTCCTCGCCCTCCATCGAGCGCAGCACCTGCACCGCGTCGAGCACCTTGGCCGCCTCGCCGGCGGGGATGTAGGCGCGCTTGGCGATGTGGGCGCCGACCGCCAGGAAGGCGGCGTCGTAGCCACCCTCGCGCATGGCGGCGAGGATGTCGTCGACCTTGGCGTCGTAGACGATCTCCACCCCCATGGCGACGATGCGCGCCACCTCGCCGTCGAGTACGTCGCGCGGCAGGCGATACTTGGGGATGCCGAAGCGCATCATGCCGCCGGGCAGCGGCCCGGCCTCGCGGATGGTGACGGCGTGGCCGAAGCGGCGCAGGTGGTAGGCGGCCGACAGGCCCGAGGGGCCGGCGCCGATGACCAGCACCTTCTTGCCGGTCTCCTCCGCCGGCTCGTCGAAGGCCCAGCCCTTGTCGAGCGCGAGGTCGCCGAGGAAGCGTTCGACCGAGTTGATGCCGACCGAGGCGTCGATCGCCTTGCGATTACAGGCGTTCTCGCAGGGGTGATAGCAGACGCGGCCCATGATGGCGGGCAGCGGGTTGTTGACGGTGAGGGCGCGCCAGGCGCCCTCGTAGTCGCCGGCCTCGGCCTTGGCGAGCCAGCCCTGGATGTCCTCGCCGGCGGGACAGGCGTCGTTGCACGGCGGCAGACGGTGGACGTATTCCGGCCGGATGCTGCGCCAGGAGCCGGTGCGGTTGGCGAGCGACGAGCCGGGGTCGAGCGTGATGGCGAAGGGGTGAGCCATGGGTGTCCTCCGTCAGCCGCCGTTCTCGTCGTCGCCGACGAGCCCGTATTCCTCGATGTTGGCGTCGCACATCGCCTGAAGGCGGGCGACGCGCGGATCTTCGTGACCGTCTCGGAAGAGATGGGCGAAGCGTTTCTGCAGGCGCAGATAGTCGGTCACCGGGCGCGGTTTGCGGATCTTGCGGACCCGCGTGACCTTGCCGTGCTCGGCCTCGAAGATCGGATAGAAGCCGGTCTCGACGGCGAGCCGCGCCAAGCGGATGGTGTCGTGCGAGGCGGCACCCCAGCCGAGCGGACAAGGCACGTCGATCTGCAGATAGCGGGCGCCGTGGATCGACATGGCCTTGGCGACCTTGCGCTCGAGATCGTGGAGATCGGCGACGGTCGCGGTGGCGACATAGGGGATGCGGTGGGCGCAGGCGATGCGTGGCACTAACTTGCCGGTGCCGAACACATTGCCCGGTTCCTCGCCCATCGCCGGTGTCGTCGCCGTGCGGGCCGCCGGCGGCGTCGCCGAGGAGCGCTGCACGCCGGTGTTCATGTAGCCTTCGTTGTCGTAGCAGATGTAGAGCACGTCGTCGTTGCGCTCGAACATGCCCGACAGGCACTGGAAGCCGATGTCGGTGGTACCGCCGTCACCGCCCTGGGCGATGACGCGGACCTCCTTCTTGCCCTTGACCCGGAGCGCCGCCGCGACGCCGGTCGCCACCGCCGCAGCGTTGCCGAACAGCGAGTGCATCCACGGCAACTGCCAGGAGGTCTCGGGATACGGCGTGGTGAAGACCTCGAGGCAGCCGGTGGCGTTGACGGCGATGAGTTTGCCGTTGGTCGCGCGCATCGCCGCGTCCAGCGCATAGCGGGCGCCGAGCGCTTCGCCGCAGCCCTGGCAGGCGCGGTGGCCGCAGGTCAGCGCGTTGGAGCGCTCCTCGGAGGCCTGGACGGTGCGGGCTTCGGCGTCGACGAGCCGGTTGCCGACGGTGAAGGTGCCCTTCTGGTAGTAGCGCAGCTTCTGGGCGTCGTCCGGACCGGCGCTCTCGGGGGTGAATTCGGCCATGGCTCAGAGCCTCCCCTTCTCGGCGCTCTCGCGCTCTTCGGCCGCCAGTTGGCGCAGCAGCGCTTCGGCGGTCGGGCCGGAGCGACGGGTCTTGGCGGAGCGGTGGATCTCGCGGCCGACGACGCGCACGTTGAGATCGAGGAACTGGGTGCCCTCCCAGGGCTGCACCACCGCCTCGCGGAACAGGCGATGGAGCGACGCCTTGAGGATCGGCCGGCCGCCGAGGCCGGCGACCGCCGAGTGCAGCTGCGGGGCGTGCGGCAGATTGCGCAGCGCCTCGTCGACGTCGATGGCGAGCGGCCCGCCCATGCCGACCGAGATCGCCTTCTCGACGACGACGATGTCCTTGGCGCCGGCGAGCGCGTTGCGCAACGCGGCCGAGGGGAAGGGCCGGTAGGAGACGATGGTGACGAGGCCGATGGGGTAACCCTCCTCGCGCATCTCGTCGATCGTGTCCTTGATGGTGCCGCAGACCGAGCCCATGGCGACGACGATGGTCTCGGCGTCCTGGGTGCGATAGGTGCGCACGAGGCCGCCGGAGTCGCGGCCGAAGCGGGTGCGGTACTCGCCGGCGATCTTGGTGATCAGCCGCAGCGCCTGGGTCTGCTTGTAGTGGGCGAGGTACTTCACCTCGGTGAAGGCTTCCGGCCCGACCATGGCGCCGATCGAGGCGGGCTCGTCGGGATCGAGCACCTGGACCGGCTCGTAGGACGGCAGGAAGGCGTCGACGTTCTCCTGGTCGGGAATGTCGACCCGCTCCACCGCATGGGTGAGGATGAAGCCGTCGACGTTGACCATCACCGGCATCGACAGTTCTTCGGCGATGCGGAAGGCCTGGATGTGGAGGTCGACCGCTTCCTGGTTGGTCTCGGCGAAGAGCTGGAGCCAACCGGCGTCGCGTACCGCCATGGCGTCGGAATGGTCGTTCCAGATGTTGATCGGCGCGCCGATGGCGCGGTTGCCGAGCGTCATGACGATCGGCAGGCCGAGGCCGGCGGCGTTGTAGACCGCCTCCATCATGAACAAGAGGCCCTGCGAGGCGGTGGCGGTGTAGGCCCGCGCGCCGGCGGCCGAAGCGCCGATCGCCACCGACAGGGCGGCGAACTCGCTTTCGACGTTGATGAACTCGCAGTCGGTGAGGTGGCCGTCCTTCACCAGTTCGCCGAGGCCTTCGACGATGTGGGTCTGCGGCGTGATCGGATAGGCGCAGATCACCTCGGGGCGACACAACGCGATGCCTTCGGCCATCGCCTTGGAGCCTTCGATCTGTTTCAGCATCGACGTCTTCCTCAGAGAGTGGCGGCGTGGTCGCCGACGCCGGCGGCGTGTTCGGTGGCGACGACGTGGACGTGGGCTTCTTCCGCCGCGGCGATGTTGACCGCGCCGATGCGGCCGGGAAAGGCCTCCTCGATGGCGTGGCGGACGCTTTCGAAGCGGACGAGTTCGGTCAGCGCGGCGAAGGCGCCGAGGAGCGCGGCGTTGGGCAGCGGACGCCCGACGTGGCGGCGGGCGATGTCGCTGGCCGGCACCGTCACCGCATGGCCGGGCGGCAGGCGGCGGGCGACCTCCTCGATCTCCAGCTCGGCGAAGCTCTTGTGGGTGTTGACGATGAGGAAGCCCTTGGGCTTCAGGCCGGCGAAGACGTCGACCACCTTGAACAGGGTCGGGTCCTGGACGATCAGGCAATCCGGCTCGGTGACCGGCTCGCGCAGGCGGATCTCGCGGTCGGCGATGCGGCAGAAGGCGATGACCGGCGCACCGGTGCGCTCCGAGCCGAAGCTCGGGAAGGCCTGGGCGTGACGGCCCTCCCGGAAGGCTGCGACCGACAACATCTCGGCGGCGGTCACCACACCTTGACCGCCACGTCCGTGGACGCGGACTTCGAACATGGAACGGTTTCCTCCGGTGTTCTTTCGGGATCGGCGCATTTCGACGCGCGACACCTTCGTCCTCGCGGCATTCCGAGACATTGAGATTTCGCAACGACGGAAGTCGCGCGATCCCATGGTCCACGAGAGAAATGTCGCGTTCGCGATGCGAACACCGCCTCGCTCGCGACTTTCGCCGCGCGACGATTCGGGCTCGAGGGCGGCCCTCGGCGAATCTCCCGTGTTTTCGATGGTATCCGATCGGCTCGGTCTGGACAGGCGTCTTTCACCGTGTACGTTTTCGAACGAAGTGTTCGCCATACGGACGAAGCCATGCCCGCCCGCATCGAGACCGTCGCCTCCTTCGCCAAGGGGCTCGACGTCATCCGCTCCTTCGGCGTCGACGCGCGCCGCCAGACCATCACCGAGGTCGCCGCCCGCACCGGCCTGACCCGCGCCGGCGCCCGCCGCTTCCTCCACACGCTGGTGGAGGAGGGTTACGCGCGTTCCGACGGCAAGCATTTCGAGCTGACCGCCCGCGTCCTCGAACTCGGCAACGCCTACATCTCCGGCATGACCGAACTCGAGACGGTGCGCGACATCCTCCAGGATCTGACGCGGGAGCTCGGCGAATCGGCCTCGGCCGCCACCCTCGACGGGCCGGACATCATCTATGTCGCCCGCTCGCCGGCCCGCCATCGGCTGATGACCATCGGCCTCGCCGTCGGCACGCGCCTTCCCGCCCACGCCACCTCGATGGGGCAGGCGATCCTGGCGCAGCTGAGCCAGAACGAGTTCGACCGGTTCATGAAGGAATCGAAGCTCGAGAAACTCACCGAGCGGACGCTGACCAGCCGCGAGACGCTGCGCGCCCGCCTCGCCGAGATCCGCGAGCAGGGCTACGCGGTGGTGTCGGAGGAGCTCGAGGTCGGGGTGCGCTCGATCGCCGTCGCCATCTCCGGGCGGCCGGCCAATGCGCGACTCGCCATCAACATCTCGGCTCAGGCCGGTCGCATCGGCACCGAAGAAATGGTGGCGACCTTCCTGCCGCATCTGAAGCGGGCGGCGGCGCAGATCGGCATGGGCGCGGCGCGCTGAGGGCCACGCTCCGGCCGGGCCGAGGCGCGACCGTGCGCGAGGTCACACCCGCTCCAGCGCCACCGCGATGCCCTGGCCGACGCCGATGCACATGGTGGAGAGCGACCAGCGCCCGCCGACGAGGCCGAGTTCGAGCGCCGCGGTGCCGGTGATGCGCGCCCCCGACATGCCGAGCGGATGACCGAGCGCGATGGCGCCGCCGTTGCGGTTGACGCGCGGATCGTCGTCGGCGACGCCGAGGTCGCGCAGGGTGGCGAGGCCCTGGGCGGCGAAGGCCTCGTTGAGCTCGATCACCGCGAGATCGTCGGTGGTCAGCCCGAGGCGGGCGAGGAGCTTCTTCGACGCCGGGGCCGGGCCGATCCCCATGATGCGCGGCGGCACGCCGGCGGTGGCGCCGCCGGCGACGCGAGCGATCGGGGTGAGGCCGTGCTTCACCGCCGCCGCTTCCGAGGCGACGATCAGCGCCGCGGCGCCGTCGTTGACGCCCGAGGCGTTGCCGGCGGTGACCGAACCGCCCTTGCGGAACGGCGTCGGCAGGCCGGCGAGGACCTCGAGGGTGGTGGCGCGGGGGTGCTCGTCGCGATCGACGACCACCGGATCGCCCTTGCGGCGGGGAATGACGACCGGGACGATCTCGCGGCCGAAGCGGCCGTTTCCTTGCGCCGCGGCGGCCTTCTCCTGCGAGCGCAGGGCGAAGAGGTCCTGATCGGTACGCGAGATCGAGAAGTCGTCGGCGACGTTCTCGGCGGTCTCGGGCATCGAATCGATGCCGTACTGCGCCTTCATCAGCGGATTGACGAAGCGCCAGCCGATGGTGGTGTCGTGGATCTCGGCGGCGCGCGAGAAGGGGCTCTCCGCCTTGGGCATGACGAAGGGCGCACGCGACATGCTCTCGACGCCGCCGGCGATCATCAGATCGGCCTCGCCGGCGCGGATGGCGCGGGCCGCCATGATCACCGCGTCCATGCCGGAGCCGCAGAGGCGATTGACCGTCGTGCCCGAGACGGAGATCGGCAGGCCGGCGAGCAGCGAACACATGCGCGCGACGTTGCGATTGTCCTCGCCCGCCTGGTTGGCGCAGCCGTAGATCACGTCGTCGACCGCGGCGAAGTCGAGGCCGGGGTGGCGATCGAGCAGGGCCTTCAGCGGCACCGCGCCGAGATCGTCGGTGCGGACGCCGGAGAGTGCGCCGCCGTAGCGGCCGATCGGTGTACGGACGTAGTCGCAGATGAAGGCCTCGGCCATGCCGCCCTCTCCCCTTTCGCCCCTCGATCGTCGCGCGTCCGCGAAGCGGAGCACTCGCCGACGGGCCGTCGTCGGTCTCGGGGCCGTCCGCCCCGCTCGCCGCGATCATTCCGATCGACCGGGGGTTCGACAACGGCGATGTTCGAATTTCGGCCGGTTGTTCGAACTTCGAACGCGCTGAGCGGACGGCTCCGGATCGGCGGGGGCGAGGCGCGGGGCGGCGGAGCGACGGGGCCTCGGAACGGCGAGGCAGCAAGGCAGCAGGGTGGCGAGGCGGCTAGGCGACGCCGCAACGGGGCGATGCGCCGGCAGGGCGGCGGGACGGCGGAATGAAGGAGCCGGGGCCGGGCGCACGAGCGCGCCGCGCATGGCCGCAACCGCGACCGCAGGAGAGCGGCGTGACGGGGAGCAGCGCGGCGGCGAGCGGCGCGATGGGAAGCACGTGACGAAAAGAAGGTCGGGGAGACGCGGGGTGGGGCTGGACCCACGCGTCTCCCCGACCGCTCAGGCGCGGCCGCCAGGGGCGGCGGCGGCCGGCCGAGAAGTGCCCGCGGCGAGGGCGCCGAGGGGGGTGACGGTGGGCAGGGCCTCGTCGTCGAGGGTGACGCGGGCGGTGACGCCCCACACTTCGGCGAGGAGGTCGTCGTCGATCACCGCATGGGGCGGCCCGCAGCGGCGAAGCCGGCCGTCGTGGAGGACGGCGAGGCGATCGGCGAAGCGGGCGGCGGCGTTGAGATCGTGCAGTGTGACGACGGTGGTCAGGCCGCGGGCGCGGGTCTCGCGGCGGACGAGATCGAGGAGATGGAGCTGGTTCCTGAGATCCAGCGCGCTGGTCGGCTCGTCGAGGAAGATCACCTTCGGCTCGCGCGCCAGCACCTGGGCGAAGTGGACGAGCTGGCGTTGGCCGCCCGAGAGTTCGCCGATGTGGGCCTCGGCGAGATGGGCGACGCCGACGACGTCGAGGGCGCGCGAGGCGCTCGCGAGATCGCCCTCGGAGACCTTGACCCCGAGCCGCGACAGCCGGCCGAGCAGCACCACCTCGAAGACGGTGAGCACGGCGCGGGCGGCGGTGTCCTGCGGCATGTAGCCGATCGCCTCGCGCGGCGTCGCGGCGTGGTCGTCGAAGCGCACCCGGCCGCGATGCGGGAGCATGCCGCACAGGGTCTTCAGGAGCGTCGTCTTGCCCGACCCGTTGGGCCCGACCAGCGCCGTCACCGTGCCCGGTTCGGCGGAGAAGTCGAGCCCGTGGAGAATGTCGCGTCCGCCGAGACGGACGCCGAGATCGTCGGCCGTGATTCTCACCAGAAGGCCCTCCGTGTGCGCATCACCAGAACGAGGAAGAAGGGGACGCCGATCAGCGCCGTGACGATGCCGATCGGAAAGATCGCGCCGGGCACCACCGATTTGGAGACGACCGAGGCGGCGGACAGCACGAGCGCGCCGCACAGCGCCGCGCCGGGCAGGAAGAAGCGCTGGTCCTCGCCGATGGTCATGCGCGCCACGTGGGGTGCGACGATGCCGACGAAGCCGATGGTGCCGACGAAGGCGACCGCGGCGGCGGTAAGCACCGAGACCACCGCCAGCGAGCGCATCCTCAGTCGAGTCACGTCGACACCGAGGGCGCGGGCCTTCTCGTCGCCGAGCTTCAGGGCGGTGAGCTTCCAGGCGTCGAAAGCGAGGATCGGCAGCATCACCGCGACGAGGCCGGCGACGATCGCCAGCCGCCCCCAGGTGGCGCGCGTCAGGCTGCCGAAGAGCCAGAAGACGATCTCGGCCAACGCTTCCGGCGAGGCGATGAACTGCAGGAGCGAGGTCAGCGCCTGGAACAGGAAGAGCAGGGCGACGCCGGCGAGCACCAGCCCCTCCGGCGTCGAGCCGCGCGCCCGGCCGAGCCCCCAGACGAGGGAGGAGGCGAGCGAGGCGAAGAGGAAGGCGGCGAGCGGGATCGCCTGCGCCTCGGGAAGCGGCAACACCGCGCCGAAGACGATGACCAGGGCCGCGCCGAAACCGGCGCCCGATGCCACACCGAGGGTGTAGCCGGAGGCGAGCGGGTTCGCCAGGATCGTCTGCATCACCGCCCCGGTGAGGCCGAGCGCCGCCCCGACCACCAGCGCCATCGAAGCGACGGGCAGTCGGATCGACCAGACGATGGTGTCGACGGTGCGATCCTCGGCGAGGCGCAGGATCGAACGGGCCACCGTCCACGGCGACAGGAACGCCGGGCCGGTGGCCACGTCGACGACGAAGGCGACGACGATCAGGGCGAAGACCACGCCGAGCGTCGCCCGGCGGCGACGCGCGAGGCGCCGCCAGGCCGCTGCGTGGTCCGGGGCGGCGACGCCGCTCATGCGAGCGACGCCATCCAGGTTCCGGAAAAGGGCACCGGTAGGTATTTCGCATGGTACTCGGCGAAGGACTTCACCGGGTCGACGTCGGCGAAGGCGGCCGGATAGAGGCGCTTGGCGATGTACTGCATCGCCACGTAGTCGAAGAGGGTGCGGGCGAGGCCGTGCTCGATGGCATGGACCTCGCCGGTCTTCACCGCCTTCAGACCCGCCCAGCCGGGACGCGCGGCATAGGGCGCCAACGTGCGGCGGGTGGGGGCGAGGGCGGTGTCGTAGCCGGTCTTCACGGCGTTCGGCCGGTTCACCCAGGACGAGCCGGCGATGAAGACGAAGTCGGGATCGGCGGCCAGCACCATCTCGGGATTGAGCGGCCCCCAGGGTCCCGGCAGCTTACCCTCGGCGATGTTCTCGGCGCCGAGCAGGGCGGCGATCTTGCCCCACATGGTGCCGGAATAGGAATTGCCGATCTTCTCGGCACCGTCGCGGCCGAGTTCGAAATGGATCTTCGGCTTCACCTTCGGAGCGGCCGCGGCGATGCGGTCCATGATGTCGCGGTAGCGGGTCTCGTAGAGCTTCGCCAGCTCCTCGGCCCGCGCCTCGGCGCCCATCACCGCGCCGATCGCCCGGGTCGAGGCGAGATGGCGATCGAGGAGCTGGGCGTTGTAGTCGATGACGACGATCGGGATGCCGGCCGCCTCGAGCTGGGCGCGCTGGGTCTCGAGCACCTTCCAGCCCCATTCGGCGAGGAACAGCACGTCGGGCTTCAGCGCGATCACCGCCTCGACGTTGAACGAGTTCTCGTCGGTGTTGCCGATCTCGGGCATGGCCGCGAGGTTCGGGATGACCGGCTTGTATTTGGCGAAGATCGCCGGGCGCCAACCCTCCCACAGGCTGCGCGACATGCCGACGACGCGCTTCCAGCCGTCGACGCCGGAAACCGCGGTGAATTCCTCGAAGTTGAAGTTGACGACGACGCGCTCGACCTTGGCCGGCACGTCGACCTTGCGGCCGAGGGCGTCGACGACGGTGCGGGTGGCGGCGTGGGCGCGGCGGGGAAGAAGCGGCGCGGCGGCGAGGCCGGCGGCGCCGGCGAGAAGCGAACGACGGGTGATCATGGATCGGATGTCTCTCGTCTGGATCCGCGAGGCCGGCGCGACGGGCGTCCGGCGCTTCGCGAGCGCTCGGACGGTCTGTCGTCGTCACCACGGGCCGCGTGGCGGATCGATCGTGTCTGGAACGGAGGCGCGAAAAGCGCGCCGGGCGGCTCAGACGAGAGCGGGGGGAGCGCGGGCGCGGGCGCGTTCGGGGGTGCGCTGGCCGACGAGATCACGGCCGCCGTCGGTCCACACAACGGCGAGGACGACCTCGACCGTGACCGGCAGTTCCGCCGCTTGGACCGGTGGCGCCATGCCGCCCTTGCAGACGACGTCGCAGAGGCGGCAGGCCTCGTCTGTGCCGGCGGGCTGGTCGGGATCGCCCGGACCGGCGTGGCCGCAGATCCAGGCGCCGGCGAGGGGGTCGGTGGCGGCGGCGACCATGTTGGCGCCGGCGAGGACCGGGGCGACGATCTGCACGATCATCGCCAGCCACACGCCCAGCCAGATGGTTCGCTTGCGCAGCGACGTCACCGTTGCGGTTCCCCCTTCGAGGCGCCCAATGGACACTGCTCCAATCGATTTGTCGAGGGACGTGATGTCCCGCTGAGAACAACACGATCGACCGAGGTCAGCTTCCCCCGCGCGACGGGCGACCGCATTACCGGAAATCAACCGTGCCGCCGGTGGGACGCGCCGTGCTGGCGGCGGCGCTTGAACCGCTTTCGCCGGCGCACCATATTGCGGAAGACGGGCCTCGCCCGTGGCGGTCGCTCCGGAACGGAGGGCCGCGATCGACGGTCGCTTCCGGTGAGGACCTCGTGATGTCGCGTTTTCCGGGCTTCTCCAGCCCCTTCCTCCTCGGCTTCGACGAGATCGAGCGGGTGCTCGATCGGGTCTCGAAAGCCGCTGCCGACGGCTATCCGCCGTACAACATCGAGCGCATCTCCGGCGAGGACGACCGCCGCGACGTCCTGCGCATCACGCTCGCGGTCGCCGGGTTCACCCGCGACCAGCTCGACGTGACGCTGGAGGACAGCCAGCTCGTCATCCGCGGGCGTCAGGTCGAAGACGATCGGCCGCGCCAGTTCCTGCATCGCGGCATCGCCGCACGCCAGTTCCAGCGCGTCTTCGTGCTCGCCGAGGGCATCGAGGTCGCCGGCGCCGAGTTGAAGGACGGGCTTCTCGCCATCGACCTCGCTCGACCGGAACCCGAACGCGTGGTCCGCCGCATCGACATCGCCGGCGGCGAATGAGACGACCGACCGCTTTTCACTTCGACGCTCCCGCCGATCGCGGGGGAGCGAACGAAACCCCGTCCAACGAGGAGGGACGCATGACCAACCAGACCGCAGGCCCGCTCTACACCGCGGAAGTCTTCGCCCATCTCGGCGAAGGTCACATCGCCTATGTGCGCGAGGTGAAGTCCGAGGATCTCGGCGCCCTCGTCCCCGACGCGCCGCCGGTGCCGCCGGGATTGAAGCTGTGGGCGCTGATCGGCGCCGCCGGCACCCCCATCCTGATCTCCGACGACCGCGACGCGGCCATCGCCGGCGCGGAAGAGAACGACCTGGTCATGGTGGCGTTGCACTGAGCCCCGAGCCCGGTCCGACCGCGGACGGCGGTCGGTCGTGAGGCCCGTGGATCGCCGTCAGGCGGCGTCCCTTTTCGCCTTCGCCGTCAGGCGGCGTCGCTCTTCGCCTTCGCCGTCAGGCGGCGTCGGTGGTCGGGGCGTGGGTGAGGAGCGCGTAGAGGGCGCTCGCGTCGGTGCTGGCGCGCAGCTTGGTGGTCACGCCGACGTCGCGCAGGACCCGGGCGATGCGGGCGAGTGCCTTGAGATGATCGGCGCCGGCACCGACCGGCGACAGCAGCGTGAAGATCAGATCGACCGGCAGGCCATCTTCCGAATCGAAATCGATCGGACGCTCCAGCCGCGCGAAGATGCCGACGATGCGGGAGAGACCCGGCACGGGTCCGTGCGGAATGGCGATGCCGTGACCGACGCCGGTCGAGCCGAGGCGCTCGCGCTGGAGCAGCACGTCGAAGATCTCGCGCTCGGGGAGGCCGGTGACGATGGCACCGCGGCCCGCCAGTTCCTGGAGGACCTGACGTTTCGATTTGGCCTTCATGGCCGGAACGACCGCTTCGAGGCCGAGAAGATCGCCGAGATCCATGAAGGTGCCGTCGCCAATCCTGTCGACGGGCCGGTGCGCCTTCGGCGCGCGACCCCACTCCGTCGCCTTCGTTTAGCGGAAGTTCGTGACGGATGAAACCGCGAGCCGTCACATCCCGTGCGGTTTCCACCGCGAGAGCCGTTCGTCTCGTCGACGAGGGCGAGCGACCGCGACGCCGGAGACGTCGCGGCCGAACTCGGATCAGGCGTCGGCGAGGGCCGGATCGACCCAGCCGATGTTGCCGTCGGCACGACGATAGACGACGTTGAGACCGCCGTTGCCGGCGTTGCGGAACATCACGAAGGACGCGCCGGTCAGGTCGAGTTCCTGAACCGCGTCACCGACCGACAACACCTTGAGGGGCTTGGTCGATTCGGCGATCACCGCCGGGTGGAAGTCCTCCGGCGCCTCCTCGTCCTCGCCCAGCGCCTCGATGACGCGATAGGCGGTCTCGACGGCGTGGGCACGACCTTCGGCGTTGTGGTGTTCGCGCAGACGGCGCTTGTACCGACGCAGCTGTTTCTCGATGCGATCGATCGCCTGATCGACACTGAGATACGGGTCCTGCGCCGCGCCGACCGCCTGTACGGTGATGCCGGTGCCCAGATGCAGGGCGCACTCGGTCCGGAAACCGATACCTTCCTTCTCCACGGTCGCGTGGCCCTTGTAGGTGCCCGCGAAATACTTGGCCAGCGCTTCACCGACGCGCTGCTCCGCGTGTCCGCGCAGCGATTCGCCGATGTCGACATTCTTGCCGGAAACCCTGAGGGTCATGGATTCTCGACCTCCCGGTCGGCCGCCGGCCCCCTCACGAGGAGCGGCGGCCATCTTGCTTCGTCACGCCCGTCCCCCTGTCGGCGTCGGACCGAACCTTCGTTCGATCCACCTCGGGGAGGCGGTCAGTCGGATCGGTCCCGGTTCGCCGGCGGCCGGCCTCTGGGCGAGACGGCCGGGGTGGGAGCGGGACCACTTCAGGCCAGCACCTGCTTTTCCCTGCGGCGCTGGACGGAAGAGGGTATGTTCATCGCCTCACGGTATTTTGCGACCGTTCGGCGTGCGATGTCGATTCCTGCTTCGCGCAGCATCTTCACGATCGTGTCGTCGGACAGGACGTCGTCCGCCGTCTCGCGATCGATCAGTTCCTTGATGCGGTGGCGAACCGACTCGGAGGAATGGGCTTCGCCACCCTCGGCGGAGGCTATGGCCGAAGTGAAGAAATACTTCAACTCGAAGATGCCTCGAGCGGTCGCCATGTATTTGTTGGAGGTGACGCGGCTCACCGTCGACTCGTGCATGCCGACGGCGTCGGCGATGATGCGCAGGTTGAGCGGCTTCAGATACTGGATGCCGTGAGTGAGGAAGGCGTCCTGCTGGCGGACGATCTCGCTCGCCACCTTGAGGATGGTCTTGGCGCGCTGATCGAGGCTCTTCACCAGCCAGTTGGCCGTCTGCATGCACTCCGACAGATAGAGCTTGTCCTTCTCGCCGCGCGCCGCCTTGGCGACCTGGGCGAAATAGGTCTGGTTGACCAGAACCTTGGGCAGCGTCTCGGTGTTGAGTTCGACCAGCCAGCCGCCGTCGGGACCGGCGCGGACCACCACGTCGGGCACCACCGGCTGGACCACCGCCGAGCCGAAGGCGTTGCCGGGCTTGGGGTCGAGGGCGCGGATCTCGGCCACCATGTCGGCGAGATCCTCGTCGTCGACCCGGGTGAGCTTGCGCAGGGTGGCGAAGTCGCGCTTGGCCAGGAGTTCGAGGTTCTCCACCAGGGCGCGCATGGCCGGATCGTAGCGGTCGCGCTCCTTCAGCTGCAGTGCCAGGCATTCCTGGAGATCGCGGGCGCAGACCCCGGCCGGGTCGAAGCCCTGCAGGATCGCCAGAACCTCCTCGACCAGTTCGATCGGCGCCCCGAGCTTCTCGGCGACCGAGGCGAGGTCGGTGCGCAGGTAGCCGGCCTCGTCGACGGCGTCGAGGAGATAGCGCCCGATCATGCGGCGCATCGGGTCGAAGACGGCGAGTGCCAGTTGCTCGGCGAGATGGTCGGCGAGCGAGGTTTCGGCCGCCACCCAGGATTCGAGATCGTAGCCCTCGCCGGAGCCGGCGGCGGCGCCGGAGCTCTGCGACCAGGTCTCGCCGACCAGCCGACTCGGATCGAGCCCTTCGGGCGCGGCGTCGTCCTGGAAGACGTTGGTGTAATCGGCGTCGAGGCGCTCACCGAGGTCGGGAGCGTCGTTGTCGAAGGCGGTGTCGAGCGCCGGCCCGGAGCCGTCGATGCCGGCTTCGGCGGCTTCCGCCGCGAAGTCCGACGTCTCGCCGTTCGCCGCGGCCTCACCGGCGCTCTCGGCCGCGGCGGGCGCCTCGGCGGCCGGCTCGAGGCTCGGCCGGTCTTCGCTCTCGTCGCGTTCGAGGAGGGGATTGCGTTCGAGTTCGGCGTCGACGTAGGCGACCAGATCGAGACTGCCGAGTTGAAGCAGCTTGATCGCCTGCATCAACTGCGGCGTCATCACCAGAGACTGGCTCTGTCTGAGCTCCAGTTTCGGGGTGAGCGCCATCCGGCGGTCGCATCCTCTCGTCGTGAAACCGGAGCGGTTGGTCCGGTTCTTGCCTGTCGAAAGACAAGTGTTATCCCACCCGGGCGGCGGGGCAAAGGGAATTCTGACGAAGCGACGGACCGGAAAAATCCGGATGGTTCAGAAACTGAAGCCTTCGCCGAGGTAGAGGCGACGGACATCCGGGTTGTCGACGATCTCGCGCGGGTGGCCCTCGGTGAGCACGTGGCCGCCGGCGATGATGAAGGCGCGGTCGATCAGACCGAGGGTTTCGCGGACGTTGTGGTCGGTGATCAGCACGCCGATGCCACGCTGCGTCAGGTGGCGCACCAGCGCCTGGATGTCGCCGACGGCGATCGGATCGATGCCGGCGAAGGGCTCGTCGAGCAGCATGAACGAGGGGCGCGAGGCGAGGGCGCGGGCGATCTCGCAGCGGCGGCGTTCACCGCCGGAGAGCGCGATCGACGGCGACTTCCTCAGGTGCTCGATGTGGAACTCGGCGAGCAGTTCCTCGAGGCTCTCCTTGCGGCGGCGGCGATCGCTCTCCACCACCTCGAGCACCGCCATGATGTTGTCCTCGACCGAGAGGCCGCGGAAGATCGAGGCCTCCTGCGGCAGATAGCCGATGCCGAG
>CALMYM010000246.1 GCA_937873675.1 uncultured Alphaproteobacteria bacterium
CCGGTTACCAGAAGCGGATCAATGCCGTGCTGCGGTCCTACATGGACCACACGCGGAAGCGCCGCGCGAAGCGCAAGTCCGACGCGGCTGAGTGACGGGACCGTCCCTCACCCCGCCGCCGGCATCATCACGAACCCCGCCGTGATGGCCACCTGGGCGCCCCAGTAGAGCCACCACACGGCGAGCGGCAGCCAGAAGGTGGCCAGCGGGCCTTCCTTGAGGCGGAAGGTGATGGTCGCCAGACACGAGTCGGAGGCGGCGAAGGCGAAGGCGCCGACGATCGCCGAGCCGCGACCGGAGAGCGCCAGGGCGCTCACCACCATGGTGGCGATCGTCACGGTGTAGGCGACGACCGGCGCCCGCATCGGTCCGAGATGCCCCCACAGCCAGCCGAGAAGGCCGGCGCAGAGCACCACGATCGCGACCGAACCGACGAGCCGCCAGGTCTCGTCCCCGATCACTCCGAGCGGCAGGCCCACCTGCCGGAACAGCACGATGTAGACGACATGGGCGAGGAGGAAGCTCGCGAGCCCCGCGAGGAACGGCTTCTCGCCCTCGAAGGCGAGGAAGAAGTCGCCGAGCGCCGAGAGCACCAGCGCCGCGACCAACCAGATCGGCCCGCCGGCGAGGAAGGCGTAGACGGCGAGCGAGGCCACCGCCGTGGTCTTCACCACCGCCCGACGCGCCGTCTTGTCCGCCCGCAGCAACACGGTGCCGTAGAGCGCAGCGGCGAGACCGGAGAGGATCAGGAGGGCGGCGGGCAAGGATCGATTCCCGAGATGTCGTGACGAGAACCCGCGCGCCTCGGGTCATCGGGCGCGGTGAGCCGAGCCGGGCGTGGCGCCGCCGTGGATCACACCGAAGACCGCCCGGCGAAACCCGAGGCCGGCGGCCTCACTCGGCCCGCGGCCGGATGCGCACCACCACGTCGACGTCTTCGAGTTCCATGCCCGGCGGCAGGGACGGCATGCCGATCACCTTGAGCTCGCCGGCCGAGATGTCGGTCACCTCGCCGGTCGAGGCGTCGTAGAGGTGATGATGTGGCGCGGTGTTCGAATCGAACACCACCTTCTCGGAATCGATGATCAGGCGGCGCAGCAGGTTCGAGCGCTCGAAGAGGTCGAGCGTGTTGTAGACGGTCGCGCGCGAGATCTCCGGCATGATCACCCGCGCCCGCGCCCACACCTGATCGGCGGTCAGGCGGATCGGCCCCGACAACAGCACCCGGGCGATCACCCGCCGCTGCAGCGTCAGCGCGATCCCCGCGGTGCGCAGCCGATCGGCGAGGTCCTGATCGGTGACCTCGCTCATGCGGACCACTCCGCCGATCTGCTCGTCGATCTCGGCCCCCTGCGACGACAGGGAATGTGGCACGGCCTGGCCCATGGAACGTCACTCCGTACGGTGGCGAGAGCAAGATTGGAAATCATAGAACGTCCTCTTCGCCACGAGAAGTCCTCATGCCCGAGGCCGCCCCTCGATCGGCGGACATTCGGCTCGATCGGTCGCATTCCTCCGGTCGGATCGATCACGTTGTCGTCATCGAACCTCCCCGAAGGTCTTCGCCTCCACGTCTTTCGCCCGCCTCTGCAGATGACCGAGCAGGAACGAGAGCTCGTCGTCCGCCAGCGGCACCATGCGCCGCATGGCATTGATGTTGGAGATCCACTTCTCCGCCTCGTAGGCCTCGGGCTTCGGCAGCGCGTGGCAGAAGGAACAGTTGGCGTCGTACATCTCCGTCGCATAGGCCTCGATCCGATCGCGGCCCGCCACCCAGCCCCGCGCACGCGCCCAGCCGCCGAGCCGTCCCCTCGTCCAGGTCTCGTCCCGCTCGGGCACCACCCGTGCCTCGCCCTGTTCGATCGCCAGCCGCTCGGGATCGATGACCGTCGCCGCGGTGATCCGCCGCCCGAACGGGGCATAGAGGGTTCGCACCGTGCCCTCGCGCTGCCAGACCTCCGTTTCGATCCGCAGTCGATCACCCTCGCGAGCCGTCACCCGGACCGGCGTCCCCGGGGCGAGACGGGCGACGGGCTCGCCTCCCTTCACCTCGGCGAAGACCTCCACCGCCTCGAATGCGGCGACCTGCGCGCCGATCTCCGGCACCGCGGCGTCCTCGGTCGCCCGCCGCGCCATCTCGCGATGCCGGGCGGTGAGATCGGGCAGCCGATGAGCGATGCCCTTGTGGCAGTCGATGCAGGTGTAGCCCTTCGCTTCCGCCGTCTTCATCGCTTCGGCCGACTTCGGCCGCTGCTTGTGGAAGTCCATCGCCTCGTAGCTGTGACAGTTGCGGCATTCACGGCTGTCGCTCTCGCGCATCCGCGCCCATTCGTGACGAGCGAGATCGAGACGGCGGGCTTCGAATTTCTCCTTGGTGTCGATCGTCCCGACGAGCTTGGCCCACAGTTCGCCGGTCGCGCGGACCTTGCGGGTCACCTTTTGGGTCCAGTCCTTGGGCACGTGGCAGTCGGCGCAGACGGCGCGTACGCCCGAGGGGTTCGCCCAGTGAACCGACGTCTTGTATTCCTCGTAGACCGTCGATCGCATCTCGTGACAGGAAACGCAGAGGCCGAGGCTGTTCGTCGCCTCCATGGCGGTGTTGAAACCACCCCACCCGACGACGCCGACGACGACACCGAAGACCACCCAGACGGGGATCGCCCACCATCTCCGGGCGGTGTGAGCGCCACCGGGCCGATCCGATTCCGCTCTCGTCGACATCGACGGCGTACCTCTTCTCCCGTCTCACCCACGCCGCCGATCTCCGAGGAGCGAACCGCCGGCGACCCCGGACCCGCCTCCCATCCCGGCAGGGCTCCGGCGTTGCCGGCGGAAGAGTGCCACCGACGGACATCAGGGGCGGCGAGGCCGTCGGTGGTGATACGGAGGCGCCGAACGATCACGCGACGGCCGGCGTCTCTCGGGCACGGATCCTCAGCCGAAGGGCTTCGGCTTCGGGGTCTGGTCGGTCGAGGGCGGCAGGATCGGCAGCTTGAAGTCGGGCTGATCGCCGGTCAGCGTCTTGAGGAACGCCACGATCGAAGCGTTCTCTTCCGCCGTGAACTTCTTGCCGAGCTGCAGACGGCCCATCAGATCGACCACCTCGGTCAGCGACCAATAGGCGCCGTCGTGGAAGTAGGGATAGGTCATCTCGACGTTGCGCAGGGTCGGAACCTTGAAGTTGAAGCGGTCGGCGTCCTTGCCGGTGACCGCGGCGAGGCCTTCGGCCTTGTTCTTGGTCTGGTAGGGCTCGACCACGCCCATCTTCTGGAACGAGGCCCCCCCGGGGGCCGGCCGGTTGGGGCGGGGGCCGCAACCGGAACCCTTGAACAGTTCCCAACCGGCCCCTTCCTGCTTGCTGAGGGCCTTCTTGTCACCGCCGAGCCACTTGTCGAAACGCGAATTCGGCGTGACCAGGGTGTCTTCGAAGGCCGCGATCGCGGTCGTCACCTTGTCGATGTCGACGCCCGGCTTGCCGAACGCCTTCTCGAACTCGGCGACATAGGCGGGGATCGATTCGAGCACGTCGATGGCGAGCTTGTGGGTGAAGGCCATCTCGCCGGGATTGGCGATCGGTCCGCCCGCCTGTTCCTTCAGGTCCTTGGCGCGGCCGTCCCAGAACTGGGCGAGGTTCATCGACGAATTGAGCACCGTCGGCGCGTTGATCGGCCCCTGCTGCCAGTGGTCGCCGATCGAGGTCGGCAGGTTGTCGGTGCCGCCCATCGACAGGTTGTGGCACGAGTTGCAGGAGATGAAACCCGACTTCGACAGGCGCGGGTCGAAGTAGAGTTTCTTGCCGAGCTCGGCGACCGCCGGGTTGGTCACCTTGGCGGGCGGGATCGGCTGGATCGGTTCGTCGGCGGCGACGGCGAGCGCGGTCGAACCGGCGAGGAGAGCGAGAGAGGCGAAGAGTAGGGAAATCGGGCGCGTCATGAGACGGATCTCCATCGGAGCGGCCGACGGGTGGCGTCGGCCTGGGGTCTTGCCGACGCATCCGTCGGCGGGTCTCCTCGACCTTTCCGGGTCTCTCCTCGCCATCCCCGTCCGAATGGCGAGCCGTCGGTTCGGTCGAGACGCGTTATCCTTTTTAGACGCTGTCCAAACCTTGCGATGGATCAAAATCGAGCGCTCCGGACCGCCGCTGGGACGTCCTGTCGCAGCCCCGGAAAATTTGACGAGGCCCGGCTCCGCCGCTCCGTCCCGCGCCTCCGAACCAAGAGAAAAGGCGAACGAATCCACCGATCCGCCCGCCTCTCGAGGTCGTTCACCTGGGGTCGACGCGCCGCGCCGACGCCGTCAGCCCACCAGCGCCGCCTTCACCAGACCGCTCGCCTTGCCGAAGTCCATCTTGCCGGCGAAGCGCTCCTTCAGCGCCGCCATCACCCGGCCCATGTCCTTCGGCCCGGCCGCGTCGATCTCGGCGACGAGCGCGGCGATCGCGGCCTTCGCTTCGGCCTCGTCCATCTGGCGAGGCATGAACTCGCGGATGACGGCGATCTCCTCGCGCTCCTTGGCGGCGAGTTCGGGGCGGCCGCCCTCGTCGTAGAGCTTGGCCGAATCCTCTCGGGACTTCACCAGCTTCGCCATCAGCTCGACGATCTCGCCGTCGGAGATCTGCTCGACGCCGGAGGTGCGGCCGGCGATGTCCTTGTCCTTGATCGCCGAGGTGATCATCCGAAGCGCCGACAGGCGCGCCTTGTCGCCCGCTTTCATCGCGGCCTTGACCGCGGCGTTGAGTTCTTCGCGCATGTCTCCATCCTCGGCTCTGTCGCGGTCCCACACGGGTTCGCCGCTCGTCGCCCCTCCTCTACACCGTAAGCGGCGAGAAAACGAAGCCCCTCGAGTCGCGCGCCCGTGTCTGCGGTGTTGACCGCACCGCGGCCGTTCCCCTATATCCGCCGCACGAGCGGGCGACGACCTTCGCGGGGTCGGACGTCGCGCGCGTGCGGATCGCCCACCGGTCCGCCGCGTCCTCCGCACCGTCTCGTCTCCGACGAGCGACCCCGGCGAGAACCGAAGCCATGACCGAGCCGACCGCCGCCGGCACCTCCGCCGAACTCGACGTCTGGGCCGAGCCGAAGCCGACCGCCCTCCTGGTGCTGGCCGACGGCACGGTCATCGAGGGCCAGGGCCTCGGCGCCACCGGCTCCGCCGTCGGCGAGGTCTGCTTCAACACCGCGATGACCGGCTACCAGGAGATCCTGACCGACCCCTCCTACGCCGGCCAGATCATCACCTTCACCTTCCCGCACATCGGCAACATCGGCGTCAACGACGAGGACATCGAGACCGTCAACATGGCCTCGGCCTCCGGCGTGCGCGGCTGCGTCCTCAAGGCGCCGATCACCGAGCCCTCGAACTGGCGCGCCACCCGTCATCTCGACCAATGGCTGAAGGCCCGCGGCATCGTCGGCCTCGCCGGCATCGACACCCGCGCGCTCACCGCCCTGATCCGCGAGAAGGGCATGCCCAACGCGGTCATCGCCCATTCCCCCGACGGCGTCTTCGATCTCGAAGCGCTGAAGAAGGAAGCGGCGGCGTGGCCGGGCCTCGAGGGCATGGACCTCGTGCCGATGGTGACCTCCGCCCAGTCCTTCACCTGGGACGAGACCACCTGGACGCTGGGCGAGGGCTACGGCCGCCAGACGGCGCCGAAGTACCGCATCGTCGCCCTCGACTTCGGCGTCAAGCGCAACATCCTGCGCCTCCTGGCAAACGCCGGCGCCGAAGTGATCGTCCTGCCGGCGACCGCCACCGCCGACGAGGTGCTGGCGCTGAAGCCCGACGGCGTCTTCCTGTCGAACGGCCCCGGCGATCCGGCGGCGACCGGCGAATATGCCGTCCCCACCATCAAGGGCGTCGTCGACGCGGGCCTGCCGACCTTCGGCATCTGCCTCGGCCACCAGATGCTGGCGCTGGCGCTCGGCGCCAGGACCATGAAGATGCATCAGGGCCACCACGGCGCGAACCACCCGGTGAAGGACTTCACCACGAACAAGGTCGAGATCACCTCGATGAACCACGGCTTCGCCGTCGACCGCGACAGCCTGCCGAAGGGCGTCGTCGAGACCCACGTCTCGCTCTTCGACGGCTCCAACTGCGGCATCGCCCTCGAGGGCAAGCCGGTGTTCTCGGTGCAGTACCACCCCGAGGCCTCGCCCGGCCCCCAGGACAGCCACTACCTCTTCACCCGCTTCATGAACCTGATCCGGGAGAAGAAGGGCGAGGCGAAGCAGCCCGAGCGGGCGTGATCCGAACCCACGAAATCGCAAGAAGGCCGCCCCCGGGCGGCCTTCGTCGTTTCGGGGGTCTGCACGGCGCGAGGCACCGACGATGGGACCGAGAGTTCGGCCTGGTGACGGCCTCGAGTATTGCAGATTGCCGAGCGCCAATCGGTCACGCCTACGCCTCGCCACTCGAGAAAACATCCAGAGAGCCATATTCTCCTTTGGACGCCATGATTTGGATCTTCGTGTTGTTGACTGCCGGATCCAAGTAAGTGTGTGCCGGGGTTTTGCTCGAAGCTAGTTCGCGAAGCTGCCCTGATACCACTGAGCGTTCTGCTCCGGAAATGAACCATTTGAGTGCGCCCCTCTCTTCCGACATGAAGCCACCTCGATCGGAAGGAATGAACATGAGGTATTTGACGTATTCATGCGGCTCACAGGTCAGTACAACAGGGTCGGCTTCATCGATTTTATCTGCCAGCCATGAAAACGAACTCGACCCTCCGATCAACAAGCACGTTTGTTGCACAAAAGAGACGACAGCAACTCTCATATTGTATTGATCTGTCTTCATGGCGGCTCAACCGAGGGGAATACGCGGCAAGAAATAGTACCCCAAAGGAATCGGCGGGACGAGGGGAGGGATTTCCAATCCCCCTACGCGGATCCGCCCCTGGGGGCCACCACCC